>NZ_JBSGBN010000046.1:0-65057 GCF_053601275.1 Streptomyces sp. NPDC004752
CCTTCCTGGTGCTCGGCCTGGGCGACGACGACAACAGCCGCACGGTCAACACGGCACCCATCGGCGGGACAACACTCGACCCCGGCATGTCCGACGACAAACCGACCGCCGACTACACGGCAGAATCCCCGTCGCCCTCCGCGTCGCCCACGGCCTCGTCGCGCCCGTCCAAGTCCGCCTCGCCGAGCGCGTCGGCCGCCGAGACGAAGACCGCGCCCGCGCCCGTCGCCAAGGAGACGGCCGCCGCGAAGCCCACGGCCCAGCCGAAGATCGAGGTGAAGGCGAAGAAGGCCCCCGCGCCCACCACCCGGCAACTGGTCAACGCCCTCTCCAACCGAGCCAACGTGCTGGTGCGGAACGTCGCGACCGACATGTGCGCAGACATCCCCGGCTGGGGGGAGGGCAGGAAGGCCGGCCCGGTGAACCAGGAGCACTGCCAGCACGACTACACGGACAACATGCTCTGGGACCTGAAGGTGACGTACCCCGGCAGCGGGCCCGAGGGATCGAGCCTGTTCGTCATCAAGAACCGTACGGACGGGCTGTGCATGGACCTGCCCTACTACGGCAGCGTCTCACCTGGAACGAAGGTCGCCGAGTACTACTGCGACGGCACGAACGCCGACAACCAGCTCTGGTGGCTGGACCCACGGCCGGAGGGGTACTGGATCCGCAACGTCGCGAGCAACCTGTGCCTGAGCGTGACCGGCGGCAGTGCCGCCGGATCAGACGCCAGGCTCCTGGCGATGAGGTGCGGCGACACGTCGACCAGTGCGCAGCGTTGGATGATCGCCCAGTTCGTCAAACCCTGAGCAGGACCCCGTGAAACGGGTACGCAGCCGACGGCAATCACAGTGGCCGACTCGCCCTTCAACCGTCGGCTGCGTCCCCGTCGGCTGCGTGCCGCCGACCGATATGGACCCCAACGCCCCGGCACGGCTTGGAAACGATCCGGCCATAATGTCATGGCCATGCAGAATTCACGGAATCTCCACCGCGTCGCCCACCCTGTTTCGTGAGCGTGCCGCGCGAGTGAATCCACCGGGTACCTTGGCGGGCCTGTCGCGTGGTCCGTCCTGTGGGCGAGACCCGAGTCGCACAGCAACTCACGGTGAATCGCTCGATATTTCGGCTTCTGGGCCTGGGGCCGGGAGCTGACCGGATCGAAGCGATGGGATACGGCCGTCCCCCTGCCGCGTTGACCCGTGAGTAACCGGGGCGCTAGCTTCCCGGTGGTTTCGCGCAAACAGTTCGCGGCGGCATTCGAGGCGACAGCCTGCCCACACATCGACGGGTCGTGCCTGCCGTGTTCCCCCCACCGTGCAATCTCCCTGATGAGGCGGAGAACCATGACGCATGCCGTGCGCGACGTGGATGTGTTCACCGGAGCAACCCCGTGCGGCGAACCCGCCCCCGCACCCACCGCCGCGGTCAGTCGCGCCGACGGCGCCCCCGCAGCCGATTCCCCCCTCGACCAACCGGCCGTCGGCCCGCCCACGGAGGAGCCCCGATGAGCGACCATCCCCAGCCGCACCCCCACCCCCAGCCTCCGGCGTCCCCGCGCAGCCACCAGGTTGCCTCAGCGCGCCTTCGCTACCGCGCCGACCTCGAGCACGGCGTGGACCGGTTCTTCGAACCCCGCCGCACCACCTGCCCCTGGTGTGGCTCAGACCGGCTGACGACCCGGCTGCGCACCACCGACCTGATCCAGCACAAGCCGGGCCGCTTCGTCCTCGACCGTTGCCGGGACTGCCGGCACATCTTCCAGAACCCGCGACTGAACGAGGCGGGCCTGGAGTTCTACTACAGCGACTTCTACGACGGTCTGGGCGAGAAGGACCGCGGCACACTCTTCGCCGGGCGCATGGGGATGTACCGGCGGCGCGCCCAGTCCTTGCTGCCGTACGCCCCGGACCCCAAGAACTGGCTGGACGTCGGCACCGGCCACGGTCACTTCTGCGAGGCGGCGCGCACCGTTATGCCCCGTACGACCTTCGACGGGCTGGACTTCACGGACGGCGCCGAACTCGCCGAGCGGGCCGGGCGGGTGGAGCGCGGCTACCGGGGCAGCTTCCCCGACCTCGCCCCGGAACTCCCCGGCCACTACGACGTCGTCAGCATGTTCCACTACCTGGAGCACAGCACGGAACCTGACCGCGAACTCGCCGCCGCACACCAGGCGTTGCGCCCCGGCGGTCATCTGCTGATCGAGGTTCCCGACCCCGACAGCCGCTTTGCCCGCCTCCTCGGCCGCTGGTGGCTGCCCTGGCTCCAGCCGCAGCACCTCCACTTCGTCCCGGTCGTGAACCTGCGGCGGCGACTGACGGAGCGTGGCTTCACGGTGGTGGCGGAACAGCACGCCGATCCCCACGACCCGATCGACCTGCTCGCCGCCGTCTGGCTGGCGTTCGACGCCGCGGCCCCGCGCGAAGACCTCCCCTGGCTGCCCCGGCCCCCGGGCGCCTTCCGCCGCGGGCTCCGCTCGGCGCTTGTGCTGGCCGGTATCCCGTTCTTCCTGCTGACCACCCTGCTGGACCGGCTGGCGATCAAGCCGCTCGCCCACCGACTGGGCCTGTCCAACGCCTACCGCATCGTGGCCCGCCGCAACTGACGTACCCGGCCGCGCTGTTCGTGACGGGTAGAGGCAGCACCTTCAACCGGCGTCGCGACCGTTGCGAGGAGCCTTGCCCGGCGCGGGACCCCGTGCCGCTTCCGACGCCTGATTCTCAGGCCTGGCCATGACGACCAGACCCGGCCCGCTCTGCTCATCTGCGGGGAGCCGAAGTTCGGCGACCGGGCGTAGTCCAGCCTGCTCGATCAGGTCCACGAGTTGTTCCGGCCGCCACCTGTCCGTTGTCCGCGCCGCGGAAAGCGAACGGGCGAGTGCCACTGGCCAGCGACAGCACCTGGCCGATGACACCGCCATGGGTGAACACCGCCAGGCGCTGGCCGGGATGCTCGTCGGCGAGCGTTGGATCGCCTTGCGGACGAGATCCTGCGACGGGGGCTGGGTCCCGACCGTCGCCCGATCACTGACGGGGGATCGTCCTCCCCTCGTCCTGTGGGCCGCGAACCCGGGTCAGCAGGTGATCGATGGCGGGGCGAAGGGGCGCCGGTTGCCCGGTCGACGCCCAGGTCGCGATGCCCACCGGCCGGCCGCCGTCCCGCTGAATGCCCTCGGCGAGGCGCCCAAGGCTCTCCTGGTGGAGCGTGCCGTTGACGAAGAGGTAAGCGGCGCAGTCCACCTCCCGTGCCCGCCGGACAAAGCTGTTCGAGGCCGCCGTCTCGATGCGGCCGGACTCGGTCAGGGCATACGCGGCGAAAACACCGATCCTGATGCCGCCCGGCTGCGCCACCAGCACGGCGAGCGGCTCACCCAGGTCGGCGCTGGGCTTGCGTTCCACCTGCTCGCCATCCGCGCATGCAGCCTCGACAGCCTCCACGACCCGGTTCTCGAAGACCGCCATCTCCACGGCATGGACCTCTGGATCCCGGTCTGCCGCCGGGTTGAGTTTCTTGAGGACGTTCAGCGTGGCCTGAGCCTCCTCCGTCAGCCCGGAACGGGCTTGTTCGTCGGCCTGCCTGCGCAATTCCGCCATCGTGAACTCCCAGTCGCCGATTCGTACGCTCTCGATGGTGCGGCCGCTCAAAGCCATCAGCAGAAACAGCCCACCGATCACTACCAGGGTGGAGCTGCCCGCTTGGTTCGCCGAGACAAAGACCGCTACCACCCCGGCCCCAGCGAGCACGCTCCCGGCCACCCCGGCCGCCGGCCGCTCCCACCTCTCCAACCGTCCCAAGCGAACGAATGGTGACCCGCCCTGCGCCCCCGTCATCCTTCCGATCCCTCCCGACATGCGTGAATCCTATGATCAGGCGACCTGAATCGGCCCCAAGTTCCAACGCATTCAGCGGAGTTACCACCCGCCATGAGGTCGTGAGAACGCCGTGGGCGAAGCCGGCCGCATGGCGTTCCGGTCATGTTGTTGTGGTCAGACGCCAGAGGGACGTGGTCTCGGCGCTTCGTGCGGCGTGGAGCGGGTCGGTGGTGTCCTTGGACCGTGGGTGCCGGGGCCTGGTGTCGATCTTGTCCGCGACCTGGAGGTGTGCTGCCCGGACGGCGGCCAGCAACTGTCGGCGACTCCTAAGACCGAGGTGTTCTGCCAGGTCCGACAGGATGAGCCAGCCCTCTCCGCCGGGACGGAGGTGGGCGGACAGTCCGGCGAGGAAGCCGTGGAGCATGGTGCTGTCCGGGTCGTAGACGCCCTGCTCGATGGGGCCGGTCGGATGAGCGGGAAGCCAGGGTGGGTTGCATACGACGAGGTCGGCGCGGCCTTCGGGGAACAGACAGGGGCCCGACACGTCGATACGGTCGGTCAGTGCGAGCCGGTGGACGTTCTCCTTGGCACAGGCCAGAGCGCGTGAGCTGATGTCGGTGGCCACGACGCGGTTGATTCCTCGGCGGGCCAGGACCGCGGCGAGGACGCCGGTTCCCGTGCCCAGATCGAATGCGGTGCTGGTGGCCGGGCTGTGCCAGGTCACCGGTGGCAGCGGCGTGTGGGCGACCAGGTTGACGTATTCGCCTCTGACGGGTGCGAACACGCCGTAGTGCGGGTGGACGCGAGTGCCGAGCGTCGGCACTTTCACCCCCTTCAAACGCCACTGGTGAGCGCCGATGACTCCCAGAAGCTCCCTGAGAGAGACCGCCATGGGCCCCTTCGGCGGGCCATAGGCTTCCCGACACGCCTGGCGAACGTCGGGGGCCCGGCGCAACGCCAGGGTGTAGTCGTCGTCCAGCAGTACCAGGAGCTTGCCGAGGACACGGGCGCGATGGCTGGCGGCGCGTCGGTGCTGGTGGAAGGACTCGCTGCAGGAGGCGCCGGACCTGGGCGGCTTGCGATCGAGGCGGCGGCTCATTGCCTGCAGCAGCTGCCGGGCGCCCTGGAAGTCGCCTCTCCAGAGCAACGCCGTTCCTTCGCATGCCTGACGGTAGCCGTCGTCGGCCTTCATCCGGTCGTCGGCGACGACGGCTCGTCGCGGGCAAGGGGTGCTGTTCTCGGAATGCCAGCGGGCGGACTGGCGGGTGGGGCCTTCTGCCCAGTGGAGCGTGGACACGCATACTCCTCGTGATCGAACGTGCAGGACACGAAGAGCGCTTCGAGGAGGGCAGAGTGGACCGACGCCTGTCCACCGGACAGGCGTGCGTTGAGGCAGGTGGCCGCTACCGCCCTCGCGTCGAAGCGCGAGAGCGGACGTCCCAGAGAACCATGCCAAGCGTCACGGTCAGCCCCTTCGGTGTGAGAGGTAGAGCAGGTTCGCACAGGTGTCGCTCGGCTGCCAAAACACGCCGGCGACCGGGAGTCGACGACCAGCGTCACGGGGTGGGGGCGGCGGCCCCTGCCGGTACGGATCCGGCGGTGGAGCCGTTCGCGTGGGTCGTTCGCAGCTCAGGGTGTGGCGGGGTCCGGCTTCGGTTCGTGTGGTTTGTCGCGTCTGAGTTGGGCCTGTAGTACCAGGGTCATGGCCAGTCGCTGCTCGGGGTCCGACAGGTCCACTCTGTGGAGGGACTCGATCCGGCGCATGCGTTGCCGGACCGTATTGGGGTGGAGCCGCAGGACTCGCGCGGCGCGGTTGTAGTCGCCCCAGTTCATCAGCCAGGTCAGCAAGGTGTCGGCGAGTGCGTCCCGGTCGCGGCGCTTGCCGTCTGGTTCGCCGAGGCCCTGGAGCATGTCAGCGGAGACGAGGGAGTGCGTACGGCGGATGACGACTTGGGCCCATACCTCTTCATAGCTGACGGCCACGCGGTCCAGAGCTACGCCGGTTCGCAGCACCTCAAGGGCCTCCCGCTTCCTGGCCGGCAGGACGGTCACCGAGGAGGCAGGGCGACTTGCGCCCACCGGTCCGATGCGCCCGTTCAAGCTCAAGGAGCGAGCCCAGTTCCAGCTCCCGGGTCCGTCGCCGTCCGTGAGGATCGCGAACACCAGCCCCTCCACGTCGGCGAGGATCGGATCGGCCCAGGCATGGCGTCGAAAGACGGTGCGCAGCAGCCCGAGGTCATCCTGTGCGGTCGCGTCACCGAGGCGGCCCATGGCCGCCACCCGGACCTGTCGCGCCGGCAGGACCAGGGTCTCGCTCAAGGAGCGGTCAACGGGGCTGCGCAGCACCTCACGAACCCGGCCCGCCGTGTAGCGGCCGGACAGATCATCGTGCGCACGCAGCCGAACGAGCAGCAATCCCAAGGAACGGGAAAGGTCATGCAGGTGCTGCCGCGTCTGCGGTGTCAACTCCCCGGTGTGGATCGCCCAGATGGAGCCTACGAGTTCCGGGCCGACTCTCAGCGGAACGACCAAGCGGGTCAGGAAGCTCGGATCCTCGATGCTCACGGTGAACGGTTCGCGGCTCGTCGCAAGGCGGCGGAAGGTGCCCGCCGCGCGCAGCTGCGTCACGATCTTGTCGGGTACCGCGCGCCCCAGGATGCTGTCCATCCGCGCGTCGTCGGCGGTCTCCCCGAAGGCCGAGTAGGCCAGGACCTGATGACGGACGTCTTCGACGGTGACCGGAGCCGCCAGCCGCTCGGCGACGGCGTCGGCGAGCCGGAAGATCCGTTGATGTGTGTCGTTGACGTTCTCCAGTGGCATGTGGACTTGTTGGAGCACGGCATCGGCCATCGAGATGAACTGGACCCAGCCGACCTCATCGGCCAACTCCCCCAGGGTGACCCGGGCATCGCCCGCCAACTGCTCCGCCTGATCATCGACAGGGCCGCGGAGCACCACGCCCGCCGCCCGCCGTTCGACGGCGTCGGCGATCACTTCGCGCTGGGACTTCGCCCCAAGGGCCCCGGTGGCGAGAACGATCACACCATCAGGTGCCGTGTCGGTCAGGTCGCCGTGCACATGGAGCCCGGTCACCTCTTCCGGTCGGCCGACGACCAGCGTCGTAGCCACACCCGGGCCAAGAGTCTCCAGGATGCGATGCGCGGTTGCCATACGTCGGGAGTGTACTCATCGGACAGTTCAGAACCGCGGAAATGTCGAACCGTGACATTCTCGTGTGATGGGTTTCACTTCACCATGGGGCCCATGACAAATCTGGTGCGTGGCCGAACTCCTCGACGTGTCGCCGTCGTTGGGGCAGGCATGGTGGGGCTGTCCACTGCTTGGTATCTCCAGGAGTACGGCGTGGAGGTCACAGTCCTCGACCGTGAGCGAGTGGCAGCGGGATCCAGTTGGGGCAACGCCGGTTGGCTGACCCCCAGCATCGCGACCCCGCTGCCCGGACCCGCGGTGCTCAAGTACGGTTTGCGCGCCGTGCTCAAGCCCTCTTCGCCGGTCTATGTGCCACCGTCGGCACGTCCGCGTCTGCTCGCATTCCTGGCCGGTTTCGTCGGCAACAGCACGCAGCGGCGTTGGGATCGCGCGATGGCGGCGCTCGCCCCGCTGAACAGTACGGCGCTGGATGCCTTCGCGGAGATGGAGGCCACGGGTCTCAAGGTGACGTCGAGGTCGGCCGGGCCCTTCACCGTCGCCTATCGCGAAAAGCGGGGGCGACAGGCTCTCCTGGACGAGTTCGAGCACATTCAAAGACTCGGGCAGGCCGTGGACTTCGATCTGCTCGACGCCGACGAAGCGGTGGCGGCGGTGCCCGCCCTTTCGCGCAACATCAGCTGCGCTCTGGCGCTCAAAGGCCAGCGCTTCATCGACTCGGCGGCCTTCGTGGGGACCCTTGCAGAAGCGGTGGTGTCGCGCGGCGGAGTGCTGCGCGAGGGCTCCGGGGTTGCGCGAGTCGCCGCGGACGGAGCCGGGGCCTGGGTCGGCGGGGCGAGGTATGACGCCGTCATCCTGGCGACGGGTACGCACTTGAACGAGCTGGCCCGGCCGTTCGGTGTGAAGCGAATCGTCCAGCCCGGCCGCGGATACAGCTTCTCGGTCAAGGCCGAGGCGCTTCCCGACGGCCCGGTCTACTTTCCGGCCGAGCGACTCGCGTGCACTCCCCTCGGGGGTCGACTCCGCGTCGCCGGAATGATGGAGTTCCGGCCGGCCGAAGCGCCATTGGACCGACGGCGCATCGCCGTCATGACCTCGGCGGTCGGGCAGCTTCTCGACGGGCTTCAGCTCGACGACCGAAGCGATGAGTGGGTGGGCTCGCGACCGTGCACCACGGATGGGCTTCCGCTCATCGGGCGGACCCACAGCCCGCGTGTGTTCGTGGCAGGGGGCCACGGCATGTGGGGAGTCACGCTCGGCCCCGTCACCGGCAAGCTCCTGGCGCAGCAGATCGTCGCCGGTGGAACCCCCGGTGCGCTGCGCGCCGTGGACCATGGAGTTCTGGTTCTCGATGGTCAAGGTCACCGCGATCATCGGCATGATCGTCATCGGCGTCGGCGTGCTCACACTCGGCTTCTCCGACGCCGGCGACACCGCCACCGTCACCAACCTCTGGAGCCACGGCGGCTTCTTCCCCAACGGTGTCGGGGACAGCCTGATGACCTTGCAGGGCGTGATGTTCGCCTACCTCGCCGTGGAACTCGTCGGCGTCACCGCGGGTGAGAGCGCCGACCCGGAGAAGACCCTGCCCAAGGCGATCAACACGCTGCCCTGGCGCATCGTCATCTTCTACGTCGGCTCCCTCATCGTCATCCTGTCCGTGGTCAAGTGGACCGAGTTCAGTGACGGCGTGAGCCCGTTCGTGGCCGCCTTCGGCAAGATCGGCATCCCGCTGGCCGCCGGCATCGTCAACTTCGTCGTCCTCACCGCGGCGCTGTCCTCGTGCAACTCCGGCGTGTACTCCACCGGCCGCATGCTGCGCGACCTGGCCACCAACTCCGAGGCGCCGGACTTCTTCGGCAGGCTGAGCACCCGGCGGGTGCCGGCCGCGGGCATCGCGATCTCCGTCGTCGTCATGTCCATCGGCGTGGTGCTCAACTACCTCGTTCCGGACAAGGCGTTCGGCTACGTCATGTCCGTCGCCACCGCGGCCGCCATCTGGACCTGGGCGATGATCCTCGTCAGTCACATCCGCTACCGCGCCAAGGTGGTCAAGGGCCTGCTGCCCGTGTCCTCCTTCCCGGCCCCGGGCGGCACGGTGTGCAGCTGGATCGCGTTGGCCTTCCTCGTCTTCGTCACCGTGCTCACCGCCCTGGACCCCGACACCCGTGTCTCGCTCTACGTCGGTCTCGGCTGGGCCGCGCTGCTCACCGTCGGCTGGGCAGCCGCCAAGCGCGCCACGGAACATACCGACGAACTGGAGCCGGAGTACGCCGACTAGGCGCTCCGCTGGAAGCGCCGCGATGTGCCGTCGGTCGTCTGCGACACCATCGTGGCCGGTCGCGCAGTTCCCCGCGCCCCTTCAGGGCGCTGTCGAACCGCAACGGACTTCGCCGAGCCGCAGGCCCCGACGAGGACGCGGACGGCGGCACCACCGGACGAACCTGGTGGTGCCGCCTTGTTCCGGCCGGACGGCCCGCGTCAAAGACCCTTGCCTCCCCGCGCGTCCGCCGTTTCGGGAACGCGCCCTACCAGATGGGCCATGGACCCGTAGGTGTCGACGAAGCGGAGGTACTCGGCTTCGTCGTGGAACTGGAGGGCGCCCCGGCCGAACCGGCGAGCCGCCTCGACCGCGAATCGCGCTGCGTGCTCCAGGTTCTCGGGCCGGTTCGCACCCGTGGTGGAGCCATGGATCGGATGACGGGAGACCGATGCGAGGCCGATGACAGGGCCGTCGAAGTAGTTGCCGGGCTGCATGATGCTGTTGATCCGGAAGAGTCCGGAGGACAGGGGCGTGATGTCCTGCATGGTGATCGGCAGCGCGACGGGTGGCTCGCTCGTCACCTCGCCGAGCAGCTTCATGACATCGGGGCTGATGCGGAGGAGCACACCGTTCTTCAGCGTCGCGGTCGCCGCGATTCCGGTGTGGTTGATGAGGTAGTGGCTCCGGGTGGTGTCGATGGAGATCAGCGCGTCGGCTTCGGCCGGGCTTTCATGCAGCCGCAGCAGCTCGTCGATGGGAACGGGGCTGTCCATCTGTCCCGGCACGGGATGGTCCCTCGTGGGTGCCGCGGGACATATGTGGGTCACGACGATGACGTCGCCCTTGGTCGGCTCTCCGCGCTGATGGGCTCGCGCGAGCTTCAGCGCGACGGCGGTGGCGACGATCGCCCCGTCGGCGTCGGAAACCGTCCCCTCCTTGCCCGGGCGTACTCCGATGCCGCCGAGACGTCCGATGACGGCGAGGGTCGGAGCGGCGTTGCCCGCCGAGCCGGGGATGGTCCAGCGCAGGACGTCCGTGCCCGCGTGTTCGCCGTCGATCCGGGTGACGGTCGGCCACAGGGACGCGTCGGCGAACTCGTCGGCGAAGTGGTTTCGGATGCTTGCCCCGCCGGCGCTCGGGAGGTCGATGAGGTCCCAGGCGTCGAGGATCTCGCGTGTCAGCACGGGTGGTCCTTATGTGTGCTCGGTTGCGGAGTTGATGGGTGAAGCAGTGTGGAGAGGTCGGCACCGTCCCCCAGTTCGCGCGTTCCTGACGTGTGGAAGAGGGCGCCGCCGCGTCCGTGGACGGTGAGCCGGTCGTCCGTGCGCTGAACCCAGGAGCCCTCGTGCAGTGCGAGGACGGGACGGTGGTGCAGGTCGATGTATTCGCGGATGCGGTCGTGGCGGCTTTCGCCGGCGTGGGTCGGATCCGGAGTCCGGGTGGGGAGATGCACGTTCAACTGGAACGGCAGGAGGCCGAGGGCGTGCGGTGAGGCGATATGCACGATGGGCATCGAGTTGGTCGTTGCGATCGTGGGGCTGAGAACGTTGGTGCCGGCGCTGATACCGATGTAGGTCATCCCGTCCGCGACGCGGCTGCGGATCAGTTCGGTCAGCCCGTGGGACTGCAGGGTCCGCAGGAGCAGGAAGGTGTTTCCGCCCGAGACGAGAACCACATCCGCCCGGCTGATCGCCGAGGCTGCTTGCTCGGGATCGGTGAGGGTGTGTGTCGTGGCGCCGATCGTGCCGAGTGCGCCGCGGAGGGCGCTGTGGTCGTGGTCGCCGTGTACTTGCGCGTAGGGCAGGTGCGCGATGCGGCTACCGCCCACGAACGGTTCGAGCGCGTCGAGGGCGTAGGCCAAGGGGGGTTCTCCGACCAGCGCGGCGTTCGACAGGCCGAAGACGGGGCCGGGCACGGGACACCTCACTGGTGGGGGATCGTGGTGAGCAGACGCGTGAACTCCCCTACGTCGGCGAGCAGATGGGTCGGGTGCGCGGTGGCGAGACGGGCGGCATCGTGCGCACCTGTCGTGACGGCGGCGCGGATACCGGCACCTGCCCTGCGGGCGGCGAGAACATCGTTCACGGTGTCGCCGACGACGGCGATCGCGCTCATGCTCGACGCGTGTGTGCGCAGAGCCGCTTCGAGGACGAGGTCGGGGTGGGGCCGCCCGCGCAGTCGCGCGTCAGGGGTGAGCGCCGCATCGATGACGTTGTTCCACCCGAGGTGCGTGAGCAGCGCGCTTTGCACGGTTGCGGAGAAACCGGTGATGAGGACCACCTGGATACCGGCGTCGCGGAGGGCAGCGAAGTGTTCTTCGACCCGTGGCATCGCGGTGACCCGGTCGGCGCGGACACCGGCGATGAGCGCGTCGTCGAACCGCTCCAGTGCGGCGTCGGCGCGGTCCTCGCCGAGCATGCCGACGAGCATGTCACGCTTGGAGCCGCCTCGGGACCGTGCGAAGAGCGCTGCGTCGAAGTGGTCGCCGGTGACCGAACGGACCGCGGTTTCCACGAGCCCGTCCTCTCGGACGGTGGTGCCGGCGAGGTCGAAGACCGCGGTTTCGATGGGGCTGTCAGACATGTATCGGGTTGCTCCATGCGCGTTGTCCGGAACTGTTCCGGACGGTGATTCGGACATAGCCGCCCCGGAAAGGGGCGAGGGGGATCTCGGCTTCGGCGAGGTCCTCGCCGAAGACGTTGGTGACGGTCTGGCCCCGACCGGCCGCGAAGACGGCCTCGACGGGTGTGCAGCGCAGCCGGAGCGTGTCCGCGGTGAGGGAGAGCGCCTCGATGCGCGGGCCCTGGCTCGCGTAGTAACGACCGTCCTTCAGCGCGCCGATGACGGCGTCGACGCTGCGGTCCGTGGCTTCGACCATGACCCAGCCGTGTCCATGGTCGGGGCGACCGTCGAAGTGTGCGTCGTCGACCGCGACACCGCCGATGCGATGGCCGCGGGCGGCGAGGGCGTCGGCAAGGTACCAGCCGTCGACGCGCTCGTCCCACCAGCGGCTTCGCTCGTTGTAGATCTCGACGGCGTGCACCGGCCCGAGTTGTTCGGCATCAGTGGCATCGATGCCCTGCCCGCTGGGGTGAGCGAGGGACACCCAGGCATCGGCGGCGCGCAGCTGAGCGACGAGGCCGGCCGGATCGTCGTCGAACGCGCCCGCGTCAAAGCCCGCCGGGACACCGGCTGCGATGATGTGCCACCGGTCGCCGTGGCGCGTGGACTGCGGATGGAACTCACCGCCCGGTAGGAGCAGGATGCCCTCGACCGGGCTGCTGGTGGTGATGGTGGGCCGCGGCCCGAGCTGGTGATCGGTGATCGCCAGGAAGTCATACCCTGCGTCCCGGTACCAGGTGAGGAGATCGTCCGGGCAGAGGCGGCCGTCGGAGCGGGTGGAGTGCGTGTGCAGGTTGCCGCGGAGCGGGGGGTGCACACCGAGCAGGTGGCGGGTCATCGTATGGCTCCTTCGAGGGTGACGGCCAGGAGTCGGCGCCGGAAGATCAGGAACAGGATGACTGTGGGGAGGGCGGTCATCGTCGCCGAAGCCATCAAAGGGCCGTAGCTCACTCCGCCTTCGAGGGAGGCGAACTGCGCGAGGCCCGCGGCCAGCACCTGCGATCCAGGTTTGTTCGCCACCAGTTGGGGCCAGACGAGTTCGTTCCAGGTCGAGATGAAGACGGACAGCGATATCGCGAGGATCGGTGCCCGCACGGCGGGGAGCACGATCTTGGTCAGGGTCGTCCATGAGCCGGCGCCGTCCAGCTGGGCCGCCTCGATGACCGAGGTGGGAAACGCACGGAAGTGCTGCATCAGCAGAAGTACCCCGAACGCGTTGGCGATGTGCGGGACGATGAGCCCGGGGTAGGTGTTGAGCAGGTGGAGGCGCGACAGAAGCAGGAAGTTCGGAATGTAGGTGACCACGAAGGGTACGGACATTCCGACGAGCATCGCGGCGACGAAGGCGCCCTGTCCGCGGAACCGCCATCGGGACAGTGCGTAGGCCGCGGGGATCGACACACAGAGCAGTCCGAGCGTGACACCTCCGGCGAAGATGACGCTGTTGCCCAGCTGGAGCGGGATGTCGCTGTCGGAGAGCGCGGTCCGGTAGTTCTCCAGTGTGGGGCTGCCCGGGATGGGCCGCAGTGCGGCGCCGCCGATGTCGCGTGGCGTGGTGAGACTGATGCCGAGCATCCACACCAAGGGGGCGAGGGTGAGCGCAGTGGCGAGCGCGAGCGCGAGGTGTGCCGGGAGTGTGCGGAGTCGCCGCAGGCGTTCAGACGAGGTCATAGGTGGTCCGGCGGTCCATGAGGCGGTACTGGAGGATTGCTGCTGCCGAGAGCAGTGCGATGAGTACGACGGAGCCCGCGGCGCTCTGTCCGACCTGGAAGAACTGGAATGCCGTCCGGTACACGTCGAAGAAGAGGTTGTTGCTGGCATTGTCCGGGCCGCCGCCGGTCATGATCTGGAGCGGGACAAAGGCGTGCGGGAGCGCCTGTAGGAGGGCGGCGGTCGCAACGAAGATCAGCGTCGGACGAGCCATGGGGAGGGTGATGCGGGTGAGCATCACCCAGCCCCGGGCGCCGTCGAGGCGTGCGGCCTCCCGGACACTGGCCGGGATCCCGCTGAGCCCGCCGAGGGCGACGATGTAGTTGAAGCCGAAGCTGTTCCAGCTGGCGGCGGCGCCGACCGCGGGAATGACCGTGCTGGGATCGTTGAGCCAGTTCGCGCCGTGCCATCCGAGTACGTCGAGCGCGGCATTGATCGGTCCGCCGGTGGGAAGGTAGAGGTACTGCCAGACAATGGCGCCTACAGCTGATGAGACGACCGCGGGAAGGAACAGCGCGGTTCGGTAGAACCCGAGGAGCTTCGGGCCGACACCGAGGGTGAGCACGGCGAGGACGACCGGCACCAGGAAGTTGCCGATGAACGCCAGTCCCAGGTAATAGGCCGTCTGCAGGAGTGTCTGTCCGAAGTCCGCGGACGTCAGCAGCTCCGCGTAGTTGTTCAGACCCACGAAGCGCGGCAGTGGACTGATCAGGTTCCAGTCGGTGAAGCTCAGCGCTATCACGGCCAGGAGCGGGAAGAACAGGAACACTCCGAAGACGACCGCCGTGGGAAGGACATACGGCAGCGCCCGCCGCCCGTCCTGGGTGTGACGCGCTCTGGGGGTAGGCTCAGCCACATGTGCTCCCGGCGAGGTCGGAGTCGATCCGGCCGGCGGCGTCATCGAGCGCCTTCTGCGTCGACTGCGTGCCACCCATGATCGCCTGGGTCGCGTCATACATCACCTGCGACGCCTGCAGACCCTTCGGACCCGGGAAGGACACCCAAGGAACGATGGCGGGCAGGGTCTTGGAGGCTTCCTGCTGCAGCACGTTCGACTTCGTGTACGTTGCCGCGGCACCCTTCAGCGCCGGGAGGTATCCGGTGCCCTTGACATAGGTGGTGACACTGGAGTCCTTCGTCGCGAGGTAGTCGATGAACTCGCGTGCGGCGATCTTCTCGTCGTCGCTCTGGGCGAAGGAGAACAGCGCGTTTCCGCCCGCCGGTATCTTCAGGGACTGGTTGCCGAAGGTGGGGAACTGAGTGGCCCCGAGAGTGAACTTGGACTGTGCCTCAAGGTTGGCACGCGAGGAACTCGCCGTGATGAGCGTCGCGGTCTTTCCGCCGAGGAACGCCTGGAGCGCCTGGTCGGAGCTGAGGTTGGTGGCGAGACCGTTCTTCGCCAGGTTCCCCATGAGGCCGATCGCCTGCACGCCCTTCTCGCTGTTGAACGTGGCCTTCGGTGATCCGTTGACGCAGCTCAGCACGGTTCCGCCATTGCCCCCGACCATCGCCATCGGGATGTAGTTGTCGCCCGTGAACTGTTGGAAGTTGACCAGCGGCACATTCAGCTCGGACTTCATCTGCTTGGCCGCCGCCTGCCAGCCGTCCCAGGTCGTGGGGAGCTTGGCCGGGTCGAGGCCCGCCTTCTTGAGGAGGTCCGCGTTGTAGTAGACCTCAAGGGCGGACAGTCCGTAGGGCATTCCGGCCTGCTTGCCGTCGACCTGGCCGAGCTGGAGGGTCGGCTTGCCGTAGCCGGAGGTGTCGATGCCGAGGTCGGTCATCGACACATAGGGGAACGTGGATGCCACGTACTTGATACGCGAGTAGCCGATCTGTGCCACGGCCGGTGCGTCTCCTGCCGCGACGGACGTCTGCAGCGCGGTGAGCAGGTTCGAGTAACCGTCGTAGAACCTGCCTTCAACGGTGATGTCCTTGTGGGTCTTGTTGAAGTCGGAGATCAGCTTGTTGACCGCGTCCGCGCCGAATGCCTTGGTGTTGATGTGCCAGTACTGGATCGTGGTCGGCTTTGAGGGGGAGGTCGCGGACGGGGTGCTGGAATGGCTGGATGACGACGCCACACAGGCGCCGGCGCCGAGGGCGATGGCCAGCGCGAGCGCGGCGGCGACGGTACCGCGAACACGGATGTGCTTCACGAGGGCTCCTTCTGCGGCAAGAGTTCAGTGACGAGGAGGTGTCGGCAAGTTGGTGGGGAGATGGCGAGGGGATTGCGGGGGAGGGGGTGGCAATGAACTGCGGGAACAGCGGGTCAGAGAAAGAGGTCGGAGGTCGCCGCGCTCGTGGCGTCCAGGGCCGCATCGGCGCGGTCCCGGTCTTGCAGTGCGACGGCCACATAGATGGCGTCGAGCACGGTGAGATGAGCTATCCGGGACGAGAGCGCTTCGAGGCGGAAGCTCAGTTCCGGCCCCCCGGCGACCAGTTCGACCGTCGCGCATTCGGTCAGCGGCGACTTGGCGAAGCAGGTGACGGCGATGACCGGGACGTCACGGCCGATGGCCTGGCGGGCGAGGGCGATCGTCTCGGTGGTGCTGCCGCTGTAACTCAGGGCGATCACCACATCGGCCGACCCGAGCCGCGTGATGGCGAGCCGCCGGGCCGTCTGCTCTACGGGGGCTGCCGCGTCCAGGCCGATCGTCAGGAAGCGGTGCGCGGCATCCTGTGCGGGCGCGGCCGAGGTCCCGGTGCCCAGGACAACGATCCGGCGGGCGCCTTGGACGAGGTCGACGGCCGCCCGGAACCGCTGGGAGTCGATGGTGGTGAGCACCGCGCGGATCGACCGGATGTGCAGCTCGCTGATGCGCTGCAACACCTCACCGGGTTCCGTGATCGGAGCCGTGAGCGCCTCGTCTCCGGAGCGCAGTTGTGCGCCGAGAGCGGCGTCCTTCGCGGCGGCGACCTTGAGTTCCTGGTAGCTGCTGAATCCAAGGTTCCGGCACGCGCGCGAGACCGTCGAGGGGCTGGTACCGGACTCGCGCGCGAGGTCGGAGATCGACCACGTCGCGAGGACCGCGCCGGCTTCGAGGATGGTGTTCGCGACGCGTCGGTCGCTCGGGCTGAGTGAGGGCAGCGCCACATGGACACGTGCCGCCACTTCGGAGTCGTTTCTGATCTCGTCCACGGCGTCAGGCTAGGTCGGGCGAGACTGGTGCGAGTGACGCCCCCATGAATCATTGGTAAACAATTTCATGAACTGAACTGTGGTTTGGAAATCCTTTCCAGCGCCGGTATAACGACTGCGTGCCTACTCTTCCCCTTCCCCTTCCCCTTCGCCGAGTCCCGCCGTCCATGACCAGCGGGATCCGCGACCAGATCAAACAGTTCGTCCAGCAGGGCCGCTCGATCCACCGGCTGGACGCCGGCGAGGTCGCGTTCCCGCCGCCGGCCATCGACGACGTCTTCCTGCGACGTGATCCTCAAGCCCAGGACCCCTACGGCCCTCCGCTCGGGCTGGCCGCACTGCGCTCCCGCATTGCCGACCAGCGTGGCAGCGCGTTCCCGCGGGGACTGTCCGCCGACGACATCCTCATCACCAGCGGCGCCAAGCAGGCCGTCTTCCTCGCCGCCAGCGTCCT
Organism: Streptomyces sp. NPDC004752; assembly: GCF_053601275.1. Classification (NCBI taxonomy): domain Bacteria; kingdom Bacillati; phylum Actinomycetota; class Actinomycetes; order Kitasatosporales; family Streptomycetaceae; genus Streptomyces; species Streptomyces sp. NPDC004752. The sequence continues at coordinate 17,172 of NZ_JBSGBN010000046.1, forward strand.
CGGCGGCCCCGGCTGCGATGTGCTGGTGCCGGCGCCCTACTGGGTGAGCTACCCGCCCATGCTCCAGCTGACCGGCGGCAAAGCCATCGTCGTACCGACGAGACGGGATGACGGCTTCAAAGTCAACCCCGACCTCCTCGACCGCCATGTCACAGACAGCACCACCGCGATCCTCCTGAACTCGCCGGCGAACCCCACGGGGGCGCTCTACACACTCGATGAACTCGAAGCCATCGCCATGTGGGCGCACCAACGGCACATCTGGATCATCAGCGACGAGATCTACCGACAGATCACGTTCAACGACGGGGGCCCGGCGCCCTCCCTCGCGGACGTGAGCACCGATGTGAACTACGTCATCGTCGACGGCCTGTCCAAGGCGTACGCACTGGCAGGATGGCGCGTCGGATGGCTGATCGCGCCGAGCGAGGTCCTGAGCGCCGCGAAGTCCGTCATGTCCCACACGACGTCGCACGCGTCCAACTTTCCGCAACACATAGCCGAGCATGCGCTCGCAGACGACGCATACGTTTCCGATGTCCGGCGGGAGCTACGACGTCGCCGCGACATCCTGCTTCCGGCGATTCACCGCGCGGGGCTCCCGGTACTCCAGCCGGAAGGATCGATCTACGCGTTCCCCTCGATCGAACCGCTTCTGGGCCGGACCATCGGCGGTATCGAGGTCCTCGACGACACGAGCGCGGCCGCCGCTCTGCTCGCAGGGGCGGACATCGCGAGCGTCCCGGGTTCCGCCTTCGGCATCGCGAACCACCTTCGGCTCGGATTCGGCCGGCCCGCCGAAGAACTTGAGGCGGCGGGTGAGGCGCTTGCCTGGATAGCGTGACGGTTGCGCTCCGCTGGGTGCGCCGTGGTGTGTCGTCGGTTGTCTGCGGCGTCGTTGTGGTTGGTTGCGCAGTTCCCCGCGCCCCTTTTGGGGTGTTGTCGGACCGTGAGGCGTGGTGCTCGGCGGGGTGTGTCGTGGGGTGTTGTCGGTTGTCTGCGGCGTCGTTGTGGTTGGTTGCGCAGTTCCCCGCGCCCCTATAGGGACGTTGTCGAACCGCGAGGCCGGACAGACCGGGCTCGCGGTTCTGGGGCAGATTTCAGGCGACGGTGACGCGGAACTTTCGGTTTGCCAGGCTGGGGTTCTTGGTTCGGACGGCGTCCACCCGCGCCGCGTCCAGGACGGCGGACGCCACCCCGGGAGCCTCGCCCGCCGACGCCGCCACATGGCCCATCGGGTCCACGATGAGGCTCTGGCCCGTGCAGACGGGGCCGGTCTGACCGCAGGCCAGGACATACGCGGTGTTCTCGATCGCCCGGGCGCGGACCAGCGTGGTCCAGTGGTCCTCCTTGGCCGGGCCGACCACCCAGGCGGCGGGGACAACGAGGGCCGTGGCACCCGCGTCGACCAGGAACCGGGCCATCTCCGGGAACCGAAGGTCGTAGCAGGTCATGACGCCGAAGGTGAGCCCCTCCAGGGTGAAGAGCAGGGGCGCGGGCGCATGGGCCTGGACGCGGTCCGACTCGCGGTATCCGAAGGCGTCGTAGAGGTGGACCTTGCGGTACACCCCGAGCGGATCGCCCTTCCGGTCCACCGCGAGGACGGCGTTGCTGGGCCGCTCGCCCTCGGTGGCCGGTGCCTCGGTCATGCCCGCCACGACCGCGATGCCGTGCCGCTCGGCCAGCGTGCCGATCGCGGTGGCGAACGGGCCGTCGATCCGCTCGGCGTGCGCGGCGGTGTCCGCCTCGGGGTCGGGGTTGGAGTACATGGCATTCTCGGGCAGCACGACGAGTTGCGATCCCTGCGCGGCGGCCTGCCCGATCAGGGCTGTGGCGGCCTTGAGGTTGGCGGCCTTGTCGGGGGTGGCGTTGAACTGGGCGACGGTGGTGAGCATGGGCTGTCTCCTAGCGGTGCTGTAGGGGGCGGCGGTGCGGGTGGTGGTCTCGGTGCGGGCGGTGGTCTTGGCGGGGGCCGCCTCGAAGCCTGTCATGAGGGCGCCGTGCTCCATGGTGAGGACCAGTTGGTCGGCCCCATGCGTCGGCGCGAGTTCCTTCTCCGTCGCGGACCGGGCCGGCGTGACCCATGGCTGGTCCGACCCATGGCTGGTCCTGCTCGGGCACTGCGGACTCCCTCGGGATTCTGGTATACGTTGGGTATACATGACAAAGGGGCGAGATGGACTGGTCATTCGACGAGAACCGGCCTGCGACGGCCAATGAGCGGGCCTATCGGTGGGCGAAGGAGGCGATCCTCGACGGGCGGTTCCCCGAGGGGTCGTTCCTGGAGGAGAAGGTGGTCTCCGACGAGGCGGGGGTGTCGCGGACCCCGGTGCGCGAGGCATTCCACCGGCTGGCGGCGGAGGGATTCATCGACCTGCTTCCCCGGCGCGGCGCCCAGGTGCGGAGAGTGACGGCCGAAGAGCTTGTCGAGACCTATGAGATGCGGCAGGTCCTTGAGATCCACGGCTTCAGGATTCTCTGTGAGAAGCACATCGAGATTCCGGCCGAAATTTTCGCGTATCTGGATCAGATGGAGGATCCGGACCGTTTGGCGCGCTGCCGGGCCGGAGATCGCGAGGTCATCGCCGAACAGACGAAGATGGACTTCCTCTTCCACTATTCATTTGTGAAGGCGACCGGAAACAGCGTCCTGACCGACCTCTTCGCGAGCCTTCAACCGAGGCAGCAGAGGATCGGGGTCAGAGCCGTGTCGGTCGGCCCCAAGCGGCTGACGGTCATCGGTCCCGAACACCGAGCGCTGCTGGAGGCGTTGACCGTGCACGACTTCGACGCCGCCCAGCGCGTACTGCGCCGCCATCTGCAACCGGACGAGCGAGTGGTCTCGCACCTGCACTGACCCGGGGCCGGCCGCGGTGGATGACGGCGCGTCACTTCGCCATCGCCTGCCAGAGCCTGCGGCGCTCGGCCTGCTCCGCGGGGTCGGGCACCGGCGCGGCCGCCACCAGCCTGCGCGTGTAGTTCGTCTGCGGGTTGTTCAGCACCTCGCGGGCGGGGCCCTGCTCGACCAGCCGCCCGTGCCGCAGTACGGCGACCTCGTGGGCCAGCAGCTCGACAACGCCCAGGTCGTGGCTGATGAACAGGCAGGAGAAGCCGAGCCTGTCCTGCAGTTCCTGGAACAGCCGTAGCACGGTGGCCTGGACGGAGACGTCGAGGGCCGAGGTCGGCTCGTCGGCGATGAGCAGCTCCGGTTCGAGGGCCAGCGCGCGGGCGATGCCGACCCGTTGTCGCTGCCCGCCGGAGAGCTCGTGCGGGAACCGGCCGGCCCAGCCGGCGGGCAGCTCGACCTGGTCGAGGAGGTCCTGCACACGCCTGTGGACGGCGGGGCGGTCCGCGAAACGGTTGGCGATCATCGGGGCGGCGATGGAGTCCCCGATCGACAGCCGGGGGTTCAGCGAGGATCCCGGGTCCTGGAAGACCATCGAGTACGTTCTGCGAAAGCCCCGCAGCGCCCGGCCCTTGAGGCGCGTCACCTCGGTACCACAGATCTCCACCGAGCCGGCCGAGGCCCGCGCCAGGCCGACGATCGCCCGGCCGATGGTGGATTTGCCCGAGCCCGACTCGCCCACCAGGCCGAGGACTTGGCCCTTGTCGATGGCCAGGCTCACGCCGTGCACGGCCTTGACGCCCTTGCGGCCCAGCCGTCCGGGATACTCGACCTCCAGATCGGTGACCCGGAGCGTCGCCGTCCCACCGGGGCCGGTGGCGGCGTCGGCCGGGGCCGGTTCCGTCCACCGGCCGACCTGCCGCCGCGGCACCGCGGCGAGCAGCCGGCGCGTGTACTCGTGCTGCGGATGGGAGAAGAGCCGGGCGACCGGGGCCTCTTCGACGACCTCGCCCCGCCGCATGACCACCACCCGGTCGGCGAGGTCGGCGACGACCCCCATGTCATGGGTGATGATGACGACCGCCGAACCGAGGTCCTTCTGCAGTCGGCGGAGGAGTTCGAGAATCTCCGCCTGCACCGTGACGTCGAGCGCCGTGGTCGGCTCGTCGGCGATGATGACCTCCGGCGAGCCGGAGACGGCCATGGCGATCATCGCGCGCTGCCGCTGGCCGCCGGAGAGCTGGTGCGGGTAGCTGTCGATGCGGCGCTCCGGCTCGGGGATGCCGACCGTGGTCAGCAACTCCAGCGTCCGCGACCGGGCCTCGGCGGTCGGCAACGGCTTATGGCACCGGATCGCCTCGATGATCTGCTCGCCGATGGTGTAGACGGGGTTGAGCGCCGTCATCGGCTCCTGGAAGATCATCGCGATTCGCTTGCCCCGGATGGCGCGCAGCGCCTCGGCATCGAGATCGAGCAACTCGGTGCCGTCGAACCGGATGCTGCCGCGGCGCCGGGAGCCGGGCCCCAGCAGTCCGAGCACGGACATCGAGCTGACGGACTTGCCGGAACCCGACTCCCCGACCAGCGCGACCACCTCGCCTCTGGCCACCGAGAAGCTGACCTGCCTCACGGCCGGTGTCCAGGCACCGGCGATCCGGAAGTCCACCGAGAGCCCCTCGACCGAGAGGATCGGGTCGGAAGACTCGGAAGAATCGGAAGACTCGGAAAAAGCCTTACCGGTTGTCATGGCGTCTCCTCGGAGGGTCACGCAGGACGGAACGGAACGGGTCAGGGGGCTACTTGGCCGAGGTGTTCCGGTCGTACTCCCGCAGATAGGCGGAGCAGAACCCGATCACCCGCTCGATCCAGATCTCACCGGTCTGCGCGTTGCCCAGACTCACATCGCCGGTGCACCCGGTCGGGCTGACCTCGGAGAAGTCCCACAGAACGGTGCCGGGGACGTCGTATCCGGGGATCGCCGCCTCGTTGTAGCTGGTCGGCGTCCAGCCGTCGGCGGACTCCAGGCCGCCGGCGACGACCAGGTCGCTCTGCACCTGGTCGGGGAAGAGCGCGAGCATCGCGGAGTGCTCGGGCTCCGCCCCGTGGCCGTACGCCGTCCCCGGGTCCTTGTACACGTCCCGCATCAGCGCATAGCCCAGCTGCCACGGATAGAGATGCCCGATCAGGACCCCGAAGTCGCGCCGCGCGTCCAGACTCGCACCGGTGACAGGACCGACGTTGCCGCCGTTGTTGTCGATGATGACGATGCGTCGGAAACCGGACTGGACCAGCGCCTCGATGAGTTCGTAGGTGACCGTGCGCAGCGTCGCCTGGCTCAGCGACAGGTTGCCGGGGTAGCCGCGGAAGATACCGGAGTGCCCGTAGTGGAGCGCCGGTGCGACATAGCATCCGTTCTCCTTCGCCAGCCGGTCCGCCACCCACTCGGCGACGATGGAGTCCTCGTGGATCGGCAGATGCGGCCCGTGCTGCTCGACCGCGCCTATGGGCAGCAGGATGATCGGGTCCTGTTCGGCCAGCCGCTTCACCTGGGTCCAGGAGAACTCGCCGAGCCGGTGGGTGGTGGGGAGGGTCGCGGTCATGTGATTCCTTTCGAGAGGGGTGGCGCCGTCGGGCGAGCCACCGGGTTCAGGAGGTGCTGCCGCGGCGGCGCGGGTCGAGCAGATCGCGCATGCCGTCGCCGAAGACGTTGAGCGCGAGGACGACGAGGATGATCAGTACGGAGGGGTAGATCAGCAGGGTGGGCTGGACCTCAAGGAAGTCGCGCCCGGAACCGACCATCGTGCCCAGGGACGGCAGCGGCGGCTGCGCCCCGAGGCCGAGGAAGCTGAGACCGGCCTCCATCTGGATGGCGAAGCTCACCGAGAGGCTGAGCTGCACGATCACGGGGGCGGCCACATTCGGCAGGATCGTCCGCAGGACGATGCCGGCCGGCCGCGTGCCCATGATCTCCGCGGCCTCGACGTACTCCACATGCCGGATCGCGAGCACCTGGCTGTAGACGATCCTGGTGAACCGGGGGATGTAGAGCACGCCGATCACCAGCACCACGTTGACCAGTGCCGGGCCGAGCACCGCCACCACCGCGATCGCCAGCACGATCGGCGGGAAGCTGAGCAGGATGTCGATGCCACGCATGATGACGACGGAGACCCGGCGGCCGACGTATCCGGCCACCAACCCCAGTGCCACGCCCAGCACTCCGGCCACCAGGACCGCCGACAGGGCCACCCCCAGGGACGTACGGAGACCGATGAGCAGCCGGGACAGGACATCGCGGCCGAAGTCGTCGATCCCGAGTACCCCGCCCGAGGAGAGCGGCTTGCCGACGATGTCCCGGTAGTCGTGCGGGGCGAGCAGCGGCGCGAAGACCGCGAGGACGGCGATCAGCAGCAGGAAGGCGCCGGCCACGGAGGTCCTGCGGTTCGCCACCAGCCTGCTGAGAAAGGACTTCCGGCCGATACCGCCGCTCGTCGGTGTATCCGGTGGGGCCTGCACCAGAGGGTGCGGAACACTGGTCATGATCAGTTGTCCTCCGCCCGGGGGTCGAGGGCCCGGACCACCAGGTCTCCGACCAGGTTGACCAGGATGACGATGGTCGCGACGGCCAGCACCACGGCCTGTATGACGGGGTAGTCGCGTTGCCCCACGGCGGCCATCAGCAGCGAACTCATGCCGGGCCAGCCGAAGATGGCCTCCACCAGGACCGTGCTGCCGATCAGCGTGGTCAGCTCGACCGTGGTCGCGGAGACCACGGGCAGCATGGCGGTGCGCAGGGCATGGCGGTTGATCACACGCCGTTCGGCCAGTCCCTTGGAGCGCGCGGTGCGGACGTAGTCCGCGGTGAGTGTTTCGAGCATGGCCGCCCTGGTCATTCTGGTGATCACGGCGCACGATGCCGCGGTCAGCGTGATCACCGGAAGGACCAGTGTCTGCAGATGTGTGACGGGGTCCTCCAGCGGCGAGGTGAAGCGGCGCGGCGGCAGGATGGGGAGGAAGAACGCGAACACGAGCAGCAGCAGCGTGCCGACGACGAAGACGGGCAGGGAGATCCCGAAGATCGACCCCGCGACCAGCGCGTGGTCCGTCGGTCGGTCGGCACGGGTGGCGGCCAGTCGGCCGAGGGCGATACCGAGCACCAGCGAGACGGCCAGGGCGATGAGGACCAGTTCGAGGGAGTTGCCGATCCGGGACGGCAGATCCTGCATCACCTCCCGACCGCTGATCAGTGAGGTGCCCAGGTCGCCGTGGAGGAGTCGCCCCCAGAAGCCGAGGTACTGCGTCAGGAAGGGCTCGTCGAGGTGCATCGCCCGCCGCGTCTGGGCGACCTGCTCTTCTGTGGCGGAGTCGCCGAGGGCGGCCCTGGCGGGATCGCCGGGTATGAGCCGGACCAGGAAGAAGACGATGCTGCCGACGACGAACAGTTGCACGGCCGCCTGGGCGAACCGTCTGAAAAGGAAACGCCTCACGCTGCCTTCTCCATCCAGGTCCGACGCAGGGCCACGGCGGTCCACGCGCCTTTCGGCGGGTGCTGGTAGCCCTTGACGTAGTGGTAGTGGGCCTCGCCCTGCTCACGGCGGACGGTGTAGGTCATCGGGACCAGCTCCAGCGCCCGCCGCTCCGCTTCCAGGTAGATCTCGTCCCGCAGGCCGGGGGCGGCCGTCTGCCGTCCCTGGGTGAGGAGTTCGTCGATCCGGTCGTCCTGGAAGTCGAGGTTCCTCGTGAAGATGCCGGTGCCGCCGATGAAGTCGCCGAGGGCGGCGGGATCGCCGAACATCGGCGCCGTCCCCCACGAGTGGACCGGGAACGTCTTGGCGGCCACGTCGGCCCGGAAGGTCAGCCACTCCTGCTGGGTGAGTTCCACCTTCAGACCGGCCGCGCGCAGCCCGGGCAGCATGGCCTGGGCCGGGCGCGCGATCACCGAGTACGAGCTGGTGGTGACGACCGGCACCGCGAGCCCTTCGTGCCCCGCCTGTTTGAGCAGGAACCGCGCCTGCTCCGGGTCGTACGGCATCGAGCCGTCGAGGTGTTGCGCATAGCGGGCGAAGGCGCCGGACATCAGCGCCCCGTCCATGGGCCGTCCGTGTCCCAGCAGCGCGGTGTCGAGGACGGATGGCCGGTTGATCGAGAGGGCGATCGCCTTGCGGACCCGTACGTCGTCGAAGGGCGGTTTGCTGGTGACGAACCCGACGAAGCCGAAGCCGAAGGTCCGGTCGGAGGCGAACCGCAGCCGGGGGTTGCGGGTGATGACGCCGACGTGGGTGGCCGGGACGTAGTCGATCATGTCCACGGTGGCCGTGCGCAGCGCTGTCACCCGGGCGTAGTCGTCGCCCATGGGCTGGAAGACGATCCCGTTGAGATACGGCAGTTCGGGCTCGAAGTAGTGCTCGAACCGGACGAAGGTGGTGCTGACGCCGGGGACGCGCGCCACGAACCGGAACGGGCCGGTGCCCATCATCTGGGTCTTGGGTTCGGCGCCGGACTCGATCCACCGCTTCGAGACGATGCTGGACGTCGGTGCCGCCAAGGCGAACGGGAAGGCCACGTCGGGCCGCGCCAGACGGAACACCACCGTGGTGACGTCGACCGCCTCGACGGATTCGACCGCGTCGAGCAGCGGACCGGAGGTGGCCGTGGTCTCCTTGTCCATCATCCGGCGGAAGGAGAAGACCACGTCCTCGGCGGTCATCGCGGACCCGTCGTGGAAGGCGACCTTCGGCCGCAGCCTGACCTTGTAGGTGTGCCGGTCGGCCCAGCCGAACTCGGACGCGAGATCGGCGACGATCTCCCCGGCGCCGTCGTACTGGACCAGACCGTTGTAGACGAGCTGCCGCAGATAGTCGGAGGCGGCCCCGGTGGTGATATGCGGATCCAGGTTGGCCGGGTCGGTGGAGAGCCCGAAGTGGAGCACCCCGCCCCGGCTCGGACCGCCGGCCCCCGGCCGGACGGCCTCCATGGATTCGGGCAGAGTCGCCGGATTGCCGCAGGCGGCCAAGGTGGCGGTCCCCAACGCGGCGGCGCCTCCCCTGAGGAGGCTCCGCCTGTTCATCACTCCCATGACATCTCCACCCGCCGGGCCCGAAGAGGGGCCGTTCCGAAGAGGATTCACCGCGTATGGCGCATGTATACATGGGGTCCACGTGAGGGTCAACGGGTTGCGCTGCACAATTGCCCGGGGGTTTGCCGACGTTCTCGGGGAGCGGCCGGTCCCGTCCGAGAGGGGTGCCGACCCCCGTTGGGGGCGATGAACCGGCGCCGGTCGAGGCCGATCTCGGCCAGGTGTCGGCTGACGGTTCAACGGTTTCACGGCGGCGGGTGTCGGCTGACGGTTCGACGGCAGCGGGTGTCGGCTGGCGGTTCGACAGCTTGACGGCAGCAGAACCTGTCAGCGGCGGCGGGGTAGGGAGAACCGGAAGAGCAGGTCTCGACCTACCTGTCATGACCTTGATGGTGCCGTGGGACTGCAATGGCCGGGTGATGGTTCACCGGTTGAAGAAGACGGCCGTGGGTCGGGCACTTACGGGCAGTTCCCGCCTTCGGGGCCCCAGAAGCCCCGGACCGCTATGGGCCGCCGGATGGTGCCTGGCCGCAGTGTGGGCACTGGGATTCCCGTTGGTCTCCCACCTCCCGACGCACCGTGTCTGGGGTCTGAGCGCGGCGACCGGGTATGGGTGCGCGGCCATCTCCGTCCACCGGCTGCCGTGGCCGCGCGCCCGTACGGCCGCGCTGGTGTGCGCACTCGCGGGAGCCGTCATCGTGCCCCTGACCTACCTCGTGCTGACGGGAGCCCAGCAGAGCGAGGTCGGCGTGATCGAGCGCTCCGGCGCCCTGATGCTGCATCAGGGCACGCCCTACCTGGCGCATCCGCACACGGCCGCCGACTACACGCCGTATCTGCCGGGCATGGCCCTGTTCGGGGTGGCTCGGGCCCTGCTCGGCGCGGACCACTGGGCGCTGCGGGTCCTGAGCGACGCACGCCTGTGCTGCGCCCTGGTCCTCCTGATCTGTCTGGAGGCCGGCCGTCGAATGCTCGACGCGCCGAGTGCGGCCCGGCCGGCCCGGGGCGGCCGCCTGCCGTACGGGACCGCGCTCGCGGCGCTGATCGCGTCACCCCCGGTCGCGCTGCCGTTGAGCGTCAGCGGCGTGGACCTTCCGCTGACCGGGCTGTGCTGTCTCGCGCTGGCCTGTGCCACGCGCGGGCGACCGGTGGCCACGGGACTGGCGCTGGCCGCCGCCTGCTCGCTGAAATGGACCGCGTTGCCCGCGGTCGCCGTCGCCGTCGCGCTCCTCGGGCGGACCCGCGGCAGCCGGGTGGCGGTGCGCTGTGTGGCCACGGCCATGGCCGGGACGGTGCTGCTGGTCCTGCCCAGTTTCCTGCTGTCGCCACAGGCGATGGTCGAGCAGGCGCTCGCCTTCCCCACCGGACGGGGCGGCGTACCGACTCCGGCGGACAGCCCCCTTCCCGGCCGCCTGCTCGCGGATCTGGGACCGGTCGGTTGGTACGCGGCCGTCGGGCTGCTGCTGCTCGGCGCGCTCGCCGTGGGCGCCTCGCTGCTGCTGTGGCCGCCGCTCGGGCTGGCCTCCGCCGCGCAGCGCCTCGCCGTCGGACTGTGCGTCGGCTTCCTGCTGGCTCCCGTCGGCCGGTTCGGTTATCTCGGGTTTCCGGTCGTCCTCGTGGCGTGGTCCCGGCAGGTTGCGCCGGAGCGCCCCGCGAGGACGGTCCGGCGGGATGCCGCCCGCCCGTGCTCCGGAACGGACGATGCTCCCACGGACCGCGGGCGCCTTTCCGGCGGCGTCGGCCCGACGGCCGTCGCCGGACCGGTCATCGAGGAAAGCCGACCGTGCACCGGTTCGGCCCGGGACAGGGCGCTCGCGGGGGAGGCGCATCGGCGCCCCCCACCCGGCGCGCCGCATGCGCGGCCGCCGCGTCCACCTGGGCGGCACCTCTTATGGCCCCCGCGCGTATGGCCCCCGCGCGTATGGCCCCTGCGTGTATGGCCCCTGCGTGTATGGCCCCCGCGCGTATGGCCCCTGCGTGTATGGCCTCTGCGTGGCAGCGCTCGGTAGGGACCGACGACGTGGGCCTGGGCGGCGGTGCCGAGTACCGGCCTTCTCCCTGTACCGGCTTTCTCCCCGAGCCCGGTCCGCGCTCGCGGGCCCCCGGGACGGGCGCACGGCGTTGAGCCGCTGCCCGGACCGGCCCGCCGGCTCCGTACCGCCTCACACGTCCTCGGCCGCGGACCGCTGGCGGGTCGGCCGCCGGACCGATGCCGCGCGTGTGTCACGACGGCTGCCGTAGCCGCCTGTTCACGAGTGGGTCGGCCGTCCGATCGACGTCGTGCCTGTCACCGACGACCGCCGCAGCCACCTGCTCACCACCCGCTCACCACCTGCACCCCAACTGACCACCCACGACCGAAGGCTGTGCCGATACCCATGGGGACCACCCTGGTCATCACCAACGACTTCCCGCCCCGGCAGGGAGGCATCGAGACGTTCGTCCACGCGATGGCGACGCGCGTGCCGGACGACGACGTCGTCGTCTACACGTCGAGCGAGCCGGGCCACCGGCAGTTCGACGCGACCTTGCCGTTCCCGGTGATACGGGACCGCGGCCGTACGCTGCTGCCGACCCGCTCCGTCGGCAGGCGCGCCGTCGAGATCATGCGGGCCCACGGTTGCGACCGGGTCTGGTTCGGCGCGGCCGCCCCGCTCGCGGCCATGGCCCCCACCCTGCGGCGGGCCGGTGCCCGGCGCATCGTCGCCACCACCCACGGCCATGAGATCTGGTGGGCGCACACCCCCGGAGCCCGGCAGGTGCTGCGCAGGGTGGGCAGCGGCGTGGACGTCGTCACCTACCTCGGCCCCTACACCCGGGACCGCATCGCCCCGGCCCTGGGGCCGCGGGCACACCTGAGCCGCCTGGTGCCAGGGGTGAACACCCAGGTGTTCCGGCCGGACAGCGATCCGGCGGCCGCGCGGCACCTGCGGTCCCGCCTCGGTGTCGAGGACCGGAACGTCGTGCTGTGCGTGTCCCGGCTCGTCGCCCGCAAAGGGCAGGACGTCCTCATCCGCGCCCTGCCCCTGATCCAGCGGACGGTGCCCGACGCGGCACTGGTGCTGGTCGGCAAGGGACCCCAGGAACCACGGCTGCGCACGCTGGCCCGCCGGTATGCCGACGGCTCGGTCGTCTTCGCCGGCGGCGTGAGCCACGCCGACACGGCGGCCCACTACGCGGCGGCCGACGTCTTCGCCATGCCCTGCCGCACCCGCAGAGCCGGGCTTGAGGCGGAGGGCCTCGGCATCGTGTTCCTGGAGGCCCAGGCGAGCGGGCTCCCGGTGATCGTGGGCGACTCCGGCGGCGCTCCCGATACCGTGCTCGACGGCGAGACGGGACGGGTGGTCGACGGGCGGGACGTGGCGCCCGTCGCCGAGGCCATCTCCCTGACCCTGCTGTCCCCGGACCGCGTCGGCATGGGCAGGGCCGGGCGGCGTTGGGTGGAGAAGGAGTGGACCTGGGACGCCTCCGCCCGGCATCTGACAGCTTTGCTCACTCCCACGCCGGAACCCGGTTCGGAACCCAGTTCCGGGCCGAACGCATCCGGGGCCGGACAGTCCTCCTGATCCGGCCGCCGAGCGGGGCGGGCCGCGGCGCCGCTCCGTCAGGCTGAGTCCGTGGGCAGCCCCGTGCCGCCGATCCCCTGTCATGACGACGCCGTACGCGCCGACTTCAGGACCCGGCGTTCTCCCGCAGATGCGCGAGTACCGCCAGCACCCTGCGGTTGCCCTCGGTGGGATCCAGGTCCAGCTTCATGAAGATGTTGCTGGAGTGCTTGACCACCGATGCCTCCGTGATGACCAGCCGCTGGGCGATCGTCTGGTTGTTCAGCCCTTCCGCCATCAGCGTCAGCACCTCCCGCTCCCGGGGAGTCAGCCGTCCCAGCGGCCGGTCCGCCGACTGCTGCAGCAGCAGGACGCGGACCACCTCGGGGTCGATGACGGTCCGGCCCGCCGCGACCCGGGTCAGCGCGTCCAGGAACTCGGCGACCTCGCCGACCCGGTCCTTGAGGAGGTAGCCGAGTCCTCCAACGCCGTCTCCGCTCCCGCCGAGCAACTGCGTCGCATACGCGGTGGCCACATACTGCGACAGCACGAGAACGGGCAGCCGGTCATGGCGTGCCCGCAGGGCGAGCGCGGCTTTCAGGCCCTCGTCACGGTAATCAGGTGGCATACGCACATCCGTGATCACGACGTCGGGCCGGTCCGCGTCCACCGCGTGGGCCAGGGACTCGGCGTCCCCGACGGCGGCGACCACCTCGTGCCCGCTCCTGGTCAGCAACTCCACCAGCCCGGCCCGCAGCAACACGGCGTCCTCTGCCAGCACTACGCGGAGCACGGCACCTCCACCCGCAGCTCGGTCGGGCCGCCGAGGGGACTGCTCACGATGAGCCTGCCTTTCTGTATCGCCAGTCGGTCCGCCAGCCCGCGCAGGCCGGCCCCGGCCGCGGGATCCGCCCCGCCCCTGCCGTCATCGGTGATCAGCAGGATGAACCGGTCCGAGTCGATCCGGCCGACCACGCCGATCCGGGACGCACCGCTGTGCTTGGAGGCGTTGGTCAGCGCTTCGGTGACGCTGAAGTACGCCATCGACTCCACGGCGGCCGGCAGCCTGCGCGGCAGATCGATGTCGACCGTGACCGGGATCGGATTGCGCAGCGCCACCTCCGCCACCGCCGCGGTCAGACCGTGGTCGGTCAGTACCTGGGGATGGATGCCCCGCACGAGATCGCGCAGTTGGTCGAGTGCGCGGCGTGCCTCGCCCCGGGCCCGGATAACGAGTTCGGCCGCAGACGAGTCAGCACCGCGCAACTCCAGCTCCGCGAGTCCCAGTGTCATGGTGAGCGCGACCAGTTGCTGTTGGGCCCCGTCGTGCAGGTCACGCTCGATACGGCGGCGTTCGGCCTCGAAGGCGTCGGCCAGCCGGGCCCGGGACCGGGTCAGCTCGATCACCCGGCCGCGGAGATCCTCGTCACGGGCCGACAGCAGAAACCGGGCCGCGCGCACCTGTGCGCCGGTGAACAGACCTCCCGCGTACGCACATACCGTCAAGCCCGCCAGCCCCACCGCCGTCCCCGGCAGCGCGGCCACGGGATTCGGGGTCGGCACCCCCGGAACGAGCATCACCGTGTCAGGGCTGACGGCCCACACGAAGACGGGAGCGGCGGTGAGCAGGATGGACAGGCCCAGCAGGGCGACGAGGCCGACGCCGACCGCGGTGCCGACCGTCGCGAGCAGCACCGTGTAGCCGAGTTCTCGCCAGGTCGCGCGTTCCCGCAGCCGGGTGCGGAACCAGGCCACTGTGCCGACCCCGGCCAGGGAGCCGTGCGGGTCGGGCAGCGGCGTGGGGTCGACCCAGCGCAGACGTCGCCGCTCCACCGCGCCGACGGGGACACCGAGGACCGCGGCGGTCGCGAGAAGGAAGACACCGACACCGACGACGGAGAGGCCGAGTCCCAGGAGGAGCATGGCCACCAGGACAAGCAGGAGAACGAAGCCGAAGAGCATGCCGCTGAGCAGATGGGCCCAACAACGCCAGGGCCACCAGGAGAAGAGGAAACGCAGCGGACGCCTGAGTGCCTGTCGGACGGCCGGGTCCGGATTGCCTCCATGGCCGTCGGCGGGTGAGTTCACGGTACGGGCCGCGTCAGGCATCACCAGGCCGGAGGATTCTTCCCGCACGCGCTCTCCTCCCTGCCGGTCACCGCCGCACGGTCTGCGTAGCACCCTAATACGAACATTCCCACCCTGCCTGCTGTTTCCGCAGCTCAGGCGGCCATGACCGGCTGAAGACCTACTCGGTGGACGAGTTTCGACAGCGGACACCTCAGCGAGGCGCTGAGCAGGCTGAACCGATGCGTCCAGCGGCTGCGCGAGGAACCACTGAAGGCCGAACTGCCCATAGCGCTCAACTACTTGGCTCAGGTGCAGATGGGCCTTGGCGCTTACCAGGACGCCGAGGAGGTCTTGCGGGAGGCCCGTGACTTTGAGGCCGGTCGCGGGGGTGACAGTGGCTGACACGCCTACAACACGGCCCTGCTCGCCCAGCTCCTCGGCCAACACCCGGCACGCCGCGATCAGGCCATGGAACTGATCAGCGCGGCATGGGCGGAGACGGAGCGGACGTGGTTGGCCAACCTTGTCCCGATTGTTCGGGCTGACGTGTTCTCCCGCACGATCGTCGGCCTACAGGCCGTGAACCGGCTGCCGCGGCAACCACCGCTCGCCGGCCACGACTTCACGTCGACAACGTCGGCAACGTCGGCAACCGCCGATCAGCCCTTGGCGTCGACTCCCACCTCGACGGTCGTCCGCACCACGTCCGGCCGCATCCAGGACTCACCCGTGAGCAGCGGCACGCCGGTTTCGGCATCCTCGACTATGGAAGCCGTGTGCAGCACGGCCGGCTGTCCCTCAAGTTCCAGGAGCCTGGCGATCTCTCCTGGAACGGGCACAAGATCCGTACGGACCCAGGTCTTGCGAGGCCGGTAGCCGAAGGATTCGAGCAGGACGGTCTGCGATCCTCCGCGGCCGAGCAGGTCGTCCAGGCGTGGCACCAACTCCTTCGGGAACCACGTACGCGTCACTTCGGCGATCAGCCCGTCCACGTAGCACAGGCGGTCGACTTGGAAAGCCGTGGTCTGGTCGTCAAGGCGCAGGATTCGGCGCACCTCATCGGAAATGGCCACTTCTGCCACGTTCAGCACGCGAAGGCTTGGCTGTCCGCCGGCCTGCCGCACCGCCTCCGACCAGCTCGGTGAGGACCCGACCCGGGTCAGGATCTCAAGGCGTCGTGCCACAAAGGAGCCGCGACCGCGTACCCGTGTCACCACGAAGCGGCGCTCCAGCTCCTGCATCGCGGCGCGAGCGGTGAGCCGGCTCACCCCGTAGCGGCTCGCCAACTCGTTCTCCGAAGGCAGCTGATGCCCGGCCGGCAGATCGCGGATCTCCTCGGCGAGTTCGTTCGCCACACGGAGGTACGTCGACATCTTCGCGGTCGCCGACCTGAGCCCGAGGTCGGGAGAGCTCTGCATGTTCATCAGGGAGACGATAGGGCACCCGCGTCACCGGCTGGTCGTGCGACGGTGAACAGCAGACGAACTTGTCTATGCAGGTGACAGACCCGCTGCGCCCTGCATAGACAAGCTGCTCACTCATCTATGCCACACCATTTGCGATCTGTTCAACCTGTGTTTGCTCTGGGGCGCCACGCTCCTCTGCGTCACCCCCCCGACCCCACATCGCGAAGATCGACATCCGGAGCAACGTGCAGACCGAACACCTCACCGTCCCCGCGGCTGTCACGGCGACCGAGCCTGGCCGGCGGCTGAAGAAACCTCACACGGCGGTCCGCGGTCGCCGTGGCGTGCCCGCAGGCGTCCTCGTCGTTCCGGCCGTCGCGTTCCTCGGCGTTTTCGTGGTACTGCCGACGGTGCTGGCGCTGATCAGCTCGCTGTTCGAGATCCGCCTCGGTTCTGAAAACCAGGCGACCTGGGTCGGATTGCGCAACTACCAAAAGATCTTCGACGATCCCGTCGTGATCCAGTCCTTTGGAAACACCGCCCTCTACTGCGCGATGACCATCGTTCCGAGTATCGCCCTCGGTCTCGGCCTGGCGCTGCTTGCCAACACCATCCGGCGGTTTCGTGTCCTTGTCGAGGCGCTGCTGTTCCTGCCGTTCACCGCGAATCTCGTCGCCATGGCCGTCGTTTTCCGCTACGTTTTCGACCTGCGCGGCGGGTTTGTCAATCAACTGATGGCCATGATCGGCCTCGCCCCTCTCAACTTCCTCGGCGATACGCATCTGGCACTGCCGACCCTCGCTGCGATCGGCGTATGGCGCGGGTCCTCACTGGCGATGCTGATGTATCTCGCCGGCCTCACCACCATTCCGACTGCGATTGCCGAGTCCGCAACGGTCGATGGAATCACCGGGTTGAGACGTCTTCGCTGGGTGACGCTTCCGCTGCTGCGTCCCGTGACGCTTTTCGTCGCCGTGCTGATGACACTCCAGTCGGTGCAGGTGTTCGACACGGTCAATGTGCTGACGCAAGGCGGTCCTTTGAACTCCACCCAGACCGTACTCACCGAGATCTGGCAACTCGGCTTCTCCTACTACGACCTCGGCCAAGGTGCGGCGCTCTCAGCGGTCCTTCTGATCATCCTCGTCATCATCGGCGCCGTACGCCGATCCGCCTTCACCAAGAGCGAGCGCTGACATGACACGTCGCCGGCTGACCAGGAGCCTGACCGCTACCGCCGTCATCATCGCCTGCCTGTGCGCGGTCTTCCCCTTCGCATGGATGCTGCGCACCTCGGTCGCGTCCGCCGACGCCATCGTCGGCGACGGACTCTCGCCGATTCCGCGAGGGTTCGACTTCTCCAATTACGTTCGCGCCTGGAACGAGGCGCATCTCGGCCAGGCGATGGTGACCGGCGTCATCGTCACGATCGGTATCCTGGCGATCCAGCTCATCACCTGTATCCCGGCTGCTTATGCATTCGCCAAGCTCCGCTTTCGTGGTAAGCGCCTCGCTTACTATCTGGTCCTCGCGGCGCTGCTTGTGCCGGCCCAGGCGACCGCCCTTCCGCTGTACATCGGTGTCAGTCGTCTCGACATGGTGAACACGCTCGCCGCGCTCATCGTGCCGTTCGGCACGAGCGCATTCGGCCTGTTTCTCCTTCGGCAGCACATGCTGACCATCCCGGACGCGCTCATCGACGCCGCACGGTCCGACGGACTGGGCACGTTCCAGACGATCTGGCGGGTGATCATTCCGTCGAGCCGACCCGCGATCGCCACGTTCTCGCTCTTCTCGATCTTTTTCCACTGGAACGACTATCTGTGGCCCCTGCTGGTGGCCCGGAGCCAGGAGAAGCGCACCCCACCGCTTGCGCTGGCAACATTCGCACAGTCGGACATCGGAAACGACTTCGGCGCCCTGTCGGCCGGCGCCGTGATCATCACCGTCCCGATCCTCATTCTCTTCCTCGCCGCACGACGACGATTCGTTGCCGGCATCGCCGGCGGGGAACTTCCCGGTTGATCGCGACCCGTTTCGCACCCTCGACACTCACCTACATATCTTCTGCAGAGGACTGCCACCCCATGTCCATGAGCATCTCCAAGCGCGCCGCGCTCGGCGCCTCACTCGCTCTCGTCGCGTCCGTCGCCCTCGTCGGTTGCGGCTCCAGCGGCGCGACCACCTCGGGTTCCGGCGTCGCCACCGCGACAGCCCTCGACCAGTGCAAACCCTCGGGCCGCACCATCACCGTCGCCTACGCCCAGCAGGGGGAGACCGCGGCGAGGCGGGCCAAGGCCCAGATGGAGAAGAAGTTCCCAAAGCTCTCGGTGGAGCTCAGGGAGACGAACGTCACCACCTACGACCAGCTCACGCAGGCGGTCACCGCGGACATCGCCGCTGGTCGGCGACCCGACGTCGCCATGGTCGGTCTGTCGCAGGTGAGTTACTACGTCGACCAGTACAAGCCGCAGCCCATCGACACCAGCTCCCTGCGGTCGACCTACATCACGAGATACCTCGCGGCGGGCACCATCGGCGGGAAGGCGTATGTCGCGCCGTTCCAGCTGTCGGTTCCCGTGCTGTACATGAACAAGACCCTCGCGGCGAAAGCCGGTGTCACCTCAGCGCCGACGACCACCGGCCAACTCATCGAGGCTGCGAAGAAGATCAAGGCGGCCACCGGCACCGCCCCGGTGCAGGTGCCGCAGGACAGCTTCTCGGACTGGATCGTCCAGGCTCTGGTGCAGAGCGCCGGCGGCGCGTACATCAAGGGGGATGGCACCGCGGGATTCGACACCGCGGCCGGGCGCGAGGCGATCTCGCTCTACCAGACCCTGGGCAAGGACGGCCTCCAGGACCCGATCAGCGTCAACGACGCACGGACGGCCTTCCAGGGCGGCCGCATCGCATTCATGATCGACAGCCCGTCGATCGCCGCGTCGACCAAGGCCGCCGTCGGCGGCAAGTTCGCCTGGGACGTGTCGGCGATGCCCGTGCCGTCCGTGCAGAAGACCTCGCTGCCTGCCGGCGGAAACGGGTGGATGGTTCTCTCGCAGGACCCCTGCCAGGCCGCGTACGCGAACGAAATGATCTCGCTCATGCTCGATCCCGACGTCATCGCCGCGAGCGCGAAGCAGTTCAGCTATATCCCGGTCGACCGTGCGGCCGCCAAGACCCTCGCGGCCGACCCTGCCGCCCACACACCGGTCGGCTACAGCTGGAAGTACGAAGGCACGCCGACAACCTGGGACGCGTGGCCCGGGACCGCGACCGGCCGGGTCAACCAGATCGTGCAGCAAATGGTGCAGCACATCATCCGGGGCGGCGACACGAACTCCGAGGTGTCCACGACGGTGCGGCAGATCAACGCGGCGGTGAAGTAGTGGCATCGGTCGAACTGCGGCACGTCGCCAAACGATTCGGGTCCGTCACCGCGGTCGCGGACACCTCCTTCAGCCTCGATGACGGCGAAAGCCTGGTCATTCTCGGCCCCTCCGGTTCCGGCAAGAGCACACTGCTTCGGATCATCGCCGGACTTGAGGCGGCGGACGACGGCGAGATCGTCATCTGTGGCGTCCCCCAGAGCACCCTCCCCGCGCACAAGCGGGACATCGCGATCGTGTTCCAGCACTTCGCGCTGTACCCACACCTCTCCGCGCGAGACAACATCACGCTCGGGCTGCGGCACGGCATCGGCCTGTCCAAGCAGGAGGCGAACGACCGCGCGCACGACATCGCGGCGCGGCTCGGCATCAGCGAACTGCTCGGGCGCCTGCCCCGGCAGATGTCCGGTGGTCAACGGCAGCGGGTCGCGCTCGCTCGGGCCCTGGCACGCCAGGCCGCGGTCGTACTCCTCGACGAGCCGCTTTCGGGCTTGGACGCCCAACTGCGCATCAGTCTCCGAGCCGAGATCGCCGAGATCATGCGATCGACGGCGGCCACGACCATTCATGTGACGCACGATCAGACGGACGCCATGGCGATGGCCGATCGAGTGGCGGTGGTCCGAGCCGGCCGTATCGAGCAGCTCGGGACGCCTCAACAGGTGTACGACCAGCCGGCATCGCTGTTCGTCGCGACGTTCGTGGGAACGCCGCCCATGAACACGATTCAGGCGTCGGTGATCGACGCGGGAGTCTGGGAGACACCGTTCACCCAGCTGCGTCTCCCCGACGTGCGCCAGGACACCGACCTCACACTCGGCATCCGTTCCGAAGCGATGGCGGTGAACGACGACTCGAAGGAATACACCGTGAGCGCCGAGGTGGTGCTGCGCGAGCACGAAGGATCATCCGCCGTGCTCCATCTGCGTACCGCCGCGTCCGGGCTGCCCGCAGTGACACTCCGGGCGCGGATCGCGGCAACCAGGGCGGTGACGCCGGGCGAGACCGTCCGGCTCGGGTTTGACGCGGTCGATGTGCATGTGTTCGGCGCGGACGAACTCCGCCTTGGCACGCTCAGCGAACTGAAGGAGCAGGTGCGCTCGTGACATCCGAGGAACTCATCAGCGGCGACGTCATCGACGATGCCGGCCGACCTGTCGCGAACGTACTCGTCAGCAACCTCACCGATGTCGTGCACACGGACAGCGATGGTGCCTTCTCCCTCCCGGTGGCCGAATTCATCACGCTCTGCCTGCCCACCGGGTGGACAAGTGACCGATGGTGGGCCCGACCGGAACGCGATCGTCGGCTTCTTTTCCGGCTACGACCCGAAGCACAGTCGCTGCCCGTCCGATTTCTGCACACCACCGATTTTCACCTCACTGACTCGTCCGGCGAAGTCCGTTCCGGTGGCTCGGACTGGAACATGGAGAGCCCGAAAGCCGCGCACGCCCGCGAAGTTCTCGGGCGTCTGGCCGAGACGCATGGTCCGTTCGCGGCGGCGTTCCTCACCGGCGACCTCGTCGATGTCGGGGCAAGCGCCGAGTACGACGCGCTGCACGGCCTCATCGACGAGCCGCCACTGCCGATCCTCGCCCTGCCGGGAAACGCGGATCACAAGGCGGGCATCCGTTACGCGATGAGCCTGACGGACACCGACTACCTCATCAACGGCAGCAGCTCCGACCTCTGGGAACGGCACGTCGGCCCCCGCTGGTACTCCCATGACATCGCCGGATTGCACATCGTGGCGATCGACTGGAACACCTGGGAGCGCGGCATCGACCGAGTTCGGCAGGATCGGTGGATCCGCAACGACATCGACGCGACCGGTGACAGACCCTGGATCCTCCTCGCACACGACAACCCGCACGCATCGTTCTTCCGAAACCTCCCCACCAAGCCGCTCGCCGTCCTCACCGGCCACTGGCACACAGATCGCGTCACCACGCATCAGGGGATCCGACTCATCAACACGCCGACGGCGCTGTTCGCCGGGCTCGACCACTCCGCCCCCAGCTCACGCATCATCACCTGGGACGGCATCGAGGTGAAGCCTTCGGCGCCGATCGGAGCTCCCCCCACCCCGGTGAGCGGCGGCGCCCTGTGGAGCCGCGGCCTGCAGGCGAGCGGTCGGACGGCGGGCGGTCCCGTGCTCTGCGGCGACGCCGTCATCGTGGCCGGCACCGGCGATGAGCCCGAGAGCGGCCGTGTGACGGCACTCGGACTCACCGACGGGGAACAGCGATGGAGCACCGCGTTCGACCATCCGATCGCGGCACGACCAGCGGTCGTCGGCAACATGATCATCGTCCATGACATCGCGGGCAACGCGGCAGGGTTCGATGTCACCGACGGCACGAGAGTGTGGACCGACTTCTCGGCGGACCCCCTTCGGGACTGGTGCCTCACTGCTCCAGCGGTCAGCTCCGATGATGTGGTCGTGGTCGGCTATCCCGGAACACTCCGCGCTCTCGATCCCGTCACCGGTGAGCGGCGATGGACGTTCCCGCGCCCGTGGCCGCACTTCAACAACGTGCCGCATGCGGGAGTTGTGCCGGCCGGTGACGAACTCCTCCTCGGAGCGGCGCCGCTGCGGCCCGCGCTCGTGGCGATCGAGCCGCGAACCGGTGAGCCGATATGGCAGCTCGACTCGCCGCGCGCCGAGGGCACCGACCGGTCGGCCGCCGTCGCGGCCACGCCCCGGTCCGTCGCCGTGCGAGACGATGCGATGAACCACCTCGACTGGTTCGGCTGGAGCCCGGTGGGCCCAGGCAATCGGCACCGATCGGGAGTTACGGTGTTTCCCGCGTCGGGTCACCTCTGGGCGATCGACGACGGAAAGATCCTCTGGGATCGCGAGACGAGTACGGTGTACGCACCGGGGCAGCCCGCATTCCATGGCGATCTCGTCATCGCCGTCACCTCCGATCGCCGGATGAGCGCTTACCACGTCCACACCGGTGCTGCTGCTTGGAGCCTGGAACTGGAAGGTGACGCGCTCCTTGCGCACATCCCGTTCCGACGAACGGCACACGGCCCTCTCATGGGCTCGCCGACGGTCGAGGGAAACCTCGTGTACGCCCCCGGGATGGACGGCCGTATCCATGCGATCAACGCTGCGACGGGACGGTATGAGCGTTCCTACGAGATCGGTCAGAGCCTGCTCGCGCCGCCTCTGGTCACCGATGACCGGCTCATAGTCGTCACAACGGACGGAACGGTCGTCGCCGTCTGCCGCGACTGAAAGAACAGCGCGGACGTGCGAAATGTGGTCCAGAACCGTGTCAGGCGGCCAGGGAGCCGACCGGTGCCCGGCCGGCCCCTTGCACGCCGCGGCGGCAACTGAGGCATTCATGCCGCCTCAGCCCCACAAAGGACAGGAAGCGAACACTGAAAGCAGTACAAGCCCAGGCTGCGGTCTTCGACTGCGACGGACTTCTCCTCGACAGCGCGCCCGCATGGGCACAGTCCTTCAGCACGATCGCCGCCGAACTCGGTCATGAAATGACGGCAGCCGAACATGCCCGCACGGTCGGCAGTCCCGTGCGGACCGGTGCGGCGATCCTGTCCCGCATCACCGGCGCTCCGGTGAACGAAGTGCAGGCGAGAGTGGTCAAGCGATTCGCCGAGATCGCGGACGTCGAGCCGCCGCGTATGCTCCCCGGCGCAGCGAGCCTCGTGCACATACTTCACGGGAGGCTGCCGCTCGCCGTCGCGTCCAACGGTCCGACGGACATCGTCACCTCCCTGCTGAGGCGCTCGGGCCTCCTCGATGCCTTCGATGTTGTGTGCACGAGCGAGACGGCAGGAGCAGCGAAGCCCGACCCGGCCGTGTACCTCACCGCCTGCGACCGTGTGCACGCGGACCCCGCGTTGTCCTATGGGTTCGAGGACTCCGAGGTCGGCGCGCGCGCCGTGCGGGCAGCGGGGATGCATCTCGTCTTCATCGGCGAGCCGACCTTCGACCTCACATCAAGGGCCGTCACAGCACCTCGACTTGATGACCACCGTGTGATCGCGCTCTTCGACAACAGACAGTGCCAACCGATCGGCCATCGTCACGGCCCCTGAGCCTTGATCTGTGGGGGGAACGTGTCCCACTCGCGTCCCGGCCACGGAAAGGCAAGGGACATGCGTCGCGGGAGGTCGGTGAAGTCCGTGGTCACAGCCGGTTCTTCACGGGGCGGCCGGCCTGCATGACGAGCAGGATGTTGTCCGGGTCGGCGAGGCCGGCGATGTCGTGGAGCGGGTCGGTCCGACACACGACAAGATCGGCGAGCTTCCCCGGTTCGATGGTGCCGAGGTCGGCGTCGAGGCCGAGGAGCCGGGCCGCGACACGGGTGCCGGCCTCGATCGCGCCCATGGGGGAGAGGCCGAGGTCGACGAGGTGCGCCAGTTCGCGCAGGTTGTGTCCATGCGAGGTCACCCCGGAGTCGGTGCCGAGCGCTATGGGTACGCCTCGACGGATCGCCTCCGCGACTCGTTCCATCGCGAGTGCGGACCACCGGATCTTCTTCTGGTAGAGGAAGTCGGGCACTGAGCCCTGCTCCGGGATGGTGGCCGCGGTGGTGAGCGTCGGCACGAGTGTGGTGCCGTGTTCGAGCATGAGGTCGATGGTCTCGTCATCGATGCCGTAGCCGTGTTCGATGCTGGTGACGCCGGCGAGGACGGCGTTGCGGATGCCGGCGGTGCCTTGGGCGTGCGCGGCGACCCGTCGCCCGCGGTGTCGAAGTGCTTCGTCGACGATGGCGGCCATCTCGTCGGTTGCGAGCCCTTCGTCGTCGGGCTGGTCCGTCGGGCTGCTGACGCCGCCGGTGGCGCACACCTTGATCACGTCGGCGCCGGCCCGGATGACACGGCGTGTGGCGATGCGGGCTTCGCCGACGGTGTCGGCGATCTCCGTCCAGGGCTGCGGGCGGAACGCGTCGACGTCGACCCCGCTGGGTTGTGTGAAGTCGGCGTGCCCGCCGGTGTGGCTGATCATCCGGACCGCCACCTGTAGGCGCGGTCCCTCCACCAGGCCGGCCGTCACTGCCTCTCGGTATCCGGCGTCGAGGCCGCCGAGGTCACGCGCGGTGGTGACGCCGGCCGCGAGGGTGCGACCCAGGCGCTCCGCGGCCTGGAAGGTGGCGAGTGATGCCCAGTGCCGGGGTGGCTCCAGCAGTTCGCTGACGTAACCAAGACCGAAATGCACATGGCAGTCGATGAAGCCCGGCGTCACGGTGCGGCCACCGAGATCGATGACGGTCTCGTCCGGGGCGGGCGTCGGCCCGGGCCCGGTACCGGCGTGGGCGATACGGCCGAAGGCGTCGATGGCGATGGTCGCACCGTCAACCGGCGTTGCGCCGGTGCCGTCGATGAGCAGTGCGTTGATCAGCTGAGTCACGTAGAACTCCGTCCAGCGGGAAGGAAGACAGGACGCGGAATTCTATTCCATTCCCTAGGTCAATTGAAGCACTAGCGTTGCATGTGAGACGTTGTTCCCTGCGGTACACTGGCGCCGCAACGATATTCCCTGGACGGAGGAAGGGGCGGGGATGACGGTTAAGGCAGCCCGACGTCAGGGGGGCGACGGGGACGGCGCACCGGGTCCGGGTCCTCAGAACCTCCCGGCCGGGCAGTCGACCGGCCCGCTGACCAGCGGTGCGGTGCTTGCGCAGATCCAGGCCGCGGCGCCGTCGCTCGTGCCCAGTGCGCGTCGGGCCATGGAGGTGATCATCGCCGACCCCGAGGCAGCCACCAGATACTCCGCCGCGGACCTTGCCGCGCGCGCTGACACGGCGGCATCAACCGTGGTCAGAGCCTGTCAGCAAGCCGGGTTCAAGGGTTTCCAGGACCTGAAGCTGGCCCTGGTCCGTGACCTGGCCCTGCGCGGCGCCGACCAACTGGTGTTCGCCAACGAACTGGACACCGACTCGCCTCCGGACGCGGTGTTGCACACCATCCTCGCGGCCAGCAGCCGTGCGCTGTCCGATGCGATCAGCACGGTCGACCCGGTCGCGTTCGCCGGTGCGTTGAACGCCCTGCGCACCCGCCAGAAGGTGTTCTTCGTCGGTAACGGCCAGTCGACCACACCCGTCCGAGACGCGGCACACCGCATGCGGATGCTGGGGCTGGCCACGGCAGCGCCGATGGACGCGATCACACAGCACATCGCCGCCCGGCAGTTGGGCGAAAGCGGCGTCTGCCTGGCGATGAGCCACAGCGGCGCGACACGCGAGACCGTGCTGGCCGCGGAGACCGCGAAGGCGGGCGGCGCCTACGTCATCGCGGTGACCAGCTTTCACGGCTCGCCGCTGGCCGACATCGCGGACGCGCCGCTCATCGCGGGCAGCCCGGGGCAGGGTTTCCGACTGGAGGCCACGGCCAGCCGATTGGCACATCTGGCGATCACCGACGCGCTGTTCGTCGGACTCGCCCTGCGCGATCCGGAGCGGTCCAGGGCGTATCTGAACGCGATCGCGGACGTCCACGCGGAGCACATGCTGTGAGGGACGACCGGGTCCATGGTGAGTCCCTCCAGCACGCCGGTGAGTCCCTCCAGTACAGCGGTGAATCCCTTCATTACAACGGTGAGTCCCTTCAGTACAGCGAAGGGCTCCCGCTCCTGACCTATCTGCGGGTGGGCGATCCCGGTCGGCCCCTCGTCGTGTTCCTGCCGGGCGGCGGCCACCTGGCTCGCATCAGTTACGGGCACCCGGACGGTCGCCCGGACGACTTTCTCGCGCACTGGCTGGCGGCACGTGGGTTCACGGTACTCGCGCTGTCGTATCCGTCGGACCATCCGGCCCTTCCGGCGGCGCACCCGGAGTTGACCGTCGACCGGTGGGGTGCGGCGGCAGCGGTGCTCACCCAACGGATCGTCGCCGAGCACCAGCTCGGGGCCGGGGTCATCCTGTGCGGCTGGAGCATGGCCGGCCGATCCGTCCTACCGTTCGCCCGGACCGCCCGGCGGGTCGGCCTCGATCTGCGGTGCTTCGTGTCGCTCGCGGCTTCGGCTCCGCTGCCCGGCCTCGTACCGGTCCCTCCGGCAGGCCAGCCATTGACCCCCGAGGGTCTGTGGGAAGCCGCCCTGGGGCAGTCGTCGACACGGCTGGACAACTGGTACGGGCAGATCTCTGCTCAGGCGGAACAGGGCAGGCCGATCATGTCGCGGGAGGAGTACGTACGGCACTACCTGTGCCGGCACTCGGTCGGTCTGCGTGGCGAGGCGCAGCACTGGGACGGGCAGGCCGACGTCCATGACACCGAGGCCGCGATCCGGGAGACCGGGGTGGGACAGTGGGCGGAGTTCCCCATATGCGCGGCCGTAGTCCCGGAGGGCGCACAGGACGCTCGGCACGCCCTGTGCGATCACCTCACCTGGCCGGCGATCACCGCCTACTCACTGGGATGGCGCCTGTCGGATGCGACGGCGCTGCCGACCGACACCTGGGCCGGTCTGACCGCGACCAGTCGGCGACTGTCCATGGACCTGATCCGTTTCATGCCCGGCAACCACTTCTTCTTCCTCGGTGCCGCCGGTGCCCGCCGCGCGGCACACCACATCGAGGAGCTCTGGCAGGCCGCCGAGGAACTCCACCTCGTCGTCGCCGACGCTCTGACGCCCCATAAGGTCCCATAAGGCCATAAGGCCCCATAAGGTCCCATGACGCCTCATGAGGTTCCATGAGGCGTCATGAAGGGAGAAGGGGGTCAGACCTGGGTGCCGGACAGACGCTCCACGCCCCGCAGCAGGGCCGAATGGTCCAGGCCGCCGTCGCCCTGCCCGCGCAAGGACGCGACGAGTTGGGCAACCACGGAACCGACGGGCAGCGGCGCGCCGACAGCGCGCGCCGCGTCTGTGATGATGCCCATGTCCTTGTGGTGCAGCTCGATACGGAAGCCAGGCTTGAAGTCGCGGCTGAGGAAGTTGTCCTTCTTGCGGGTCAGTACGGTCGAACCAGCCAGCCCGCCGTTGAGGACATCCAAGGACGCCTTCAGGTCCACGCCTGACCTTTCCAGGAAGACCACGGCCTCCGCGCACGCCTGGATGTTCACGGCGACGATGAGCTGGTTGGCCGCCTTCACGGTCTGGCCGGAACCGTGCGGGCCGCACAGCACGATCGTCCTGCCCAGCGCCTCGAAGATCGGCCTCGCGTAGGTGAAGTCGGCCTGCTCGCCGCCGACCATGACCGACAGCACGGCCTCGACGGCACCGGCCTCGCCGCCGGACACCGGTGCGTCGAGGACCCGGATGTCCTTGTGCTTCGCGGCCGTGGCCAGGTCGATCGAGGTCTGCGGGGTGATGGAGGACATGTCGATCAGCAGGGCGCCGGGCCGTGCGTTCTCCAGGATGCCCTCGGGGCCGTATGCCACCTCTTCGACCTGTGGGGATGCCGGCACCATCGTGATGATCACGTCCGCGTTCCGCACGGCCTCGGCCACGGACCCGGCCGCGGTGCCTCCGGCGGCGGTCAGGCGGTCGAGTTTCTCCTGCTTCCGGGCGTAGCCGGTGACGTCGTACCCGGCCTTGATCAGGTTCTCGGACATGGGGGAGCCCATGATGCCGAGGCCGACCCAGGCGATCGCCGGGCGCAGTGGGTGGGAAGAAGTCGCCAGATTGTCGTTCATGGTCAGTGCCTCTCTGACTGCAACTGCGGTGCTGCCTCTGTGGTGTGGTGTTCAGCGGGCGGCGCGCCACTGGACCGGCAGCCAGCCGAAGGTCTCCGCGCTCGGGTGGTTCCCCGGCTTGTACTCCAGGCCGACCCGGCCGTCGTAACCCGCCTTCGTCAGTTCTTCGAGCAGGTCCTCCAGCGGGAGTACGCCCGTGCCGGGCGCACCCCGGCCCGGGTTGTCGGCGATCTGCACATGGCCGGTCCTCGCCGCGTACCGCACGATGATCTGCGGCAGGTCCTCCCCGTTCATGGACAGGTGGTAAAGGTCCATCAGGAACCGCGCGTTACCGAGCCCCGTGGCCGCGTTGACCTTGTCGACGATCTCGATGGCGGCCGGGGCCGACACCAGGGGGTAGCGGGGCGACTCGGGCCTGTTCAGCGCCTCGATCAAGAGGATCGCGCCGATCCGGTCGGCGGCCCGGGCCGCGAGAACCAGGTTCTCCAGCGCGAGGGCGTCCTGTTCCGCCGGGTCGACGCCGTCGACGCGGTTGCCGTACAGCGCGTTGAGCGCCGTGCAGCCCAGCGACTCGGCGAAGTCCGCGACCACATCGATGTTGACGCGGAACTTGTCCGACTCCTCGCCCGGGATCGACAGCGCGCCGCGGTCGGGGCCCGGCAGTTGGCCGGCGTAGAAGTTCAGGCCGGTGAGCCGCACGCCCGTGTCCTCGATCGCGTTCTTCAGGGAGTCGAGCTGCGATTGCTCCGGAATGGGTGAGTCGGCCCAAGGCCACCACAACTCGATCGCGGTGAATCCCGCCGCGGCGGCAGCCGCCGGCCGCTGAAGGAGCGGGAGTTCCGTGAAGAGGATCGACAGGTTGACGGTGTAGCGCTGGTTTGCGAATCCCATCCGGATAACGCTCCTGAGTTCTGAATACGGAAACTATGTTGTGTGACGGCGGCGCTCCGGTCTCAGTGGAAGCGGGGCAGGTAGCCCTCGAAGTCGATCGGCGCGTCGGTGTTGGGCTCGCGGTACGGCAGCGGCTTGGGGTCCAGCAGCGCAACCAACGAGTCCTTGATCGCGTACGCGAACAGGTGGTTGCCGCGCGGGCTGTAGTGCCCGCCGCGGACTCGGTACAGGCCGAGGTAGTCGGTGTAGGACAGGCCCTTCGGCGCCATCCGCTCGTACTCCAGCCGATGCACCTCGTTCATGTCGAAGTAGTCGAAGCCTCCGCCCGCCAGGTGGTCCACGATCAGCTGGTCGGTGCGCTCACCGTCGCCGATCGGGGTCCCCAGCTCCCGGGCCGGGCCGCCGACACCGATACGCGCGGTGAAGTTGAGCGCGACCAGCAGTTTCTTGCCGTTGGCAACGGCATATGCGCGGGCCAGGTCGAGGATGTGGTTGGTCGCCCGTTGGCCGTACACATGCAGCAGCCGGCTGGCCTGCTCCCGCGGGTCCGTCGCGCCGTGGAAGTCGAAGCCGAGGCAGCCGGCCAGCGCATCGGCCTTCTCACGGTCGAACTCGGTGGTCAGGCCGGCGCCGTACGCGTACAACTGCACCGCGAGGTCGTCACCCAGATGTTCCCACAGCCAGTCCGGATCACACAGCGAGTACACCGACTCCGGTGTGGTCAGCAAGCTCTCGTGCTCGGTGAACCGGCCGGTGGACAGGTCCAGTTCGATGTGCGCCCACGGGTTTCCGTGGAACTGGAGGTTGCGCTGCGACAGGTCGGCGAACCACGGGTAGCGCTGCAACCAGCGGGCTCGCATCAGGCTGCGGACCGGGTCATCACCCCAGACGTAGAGGATCACATACTCCGCGCCGTGCCCGGCGCTCTCCTGTCGGACCATCCGCCGGTACGCCTGGTAGACGCCGTACCCGCCGACGCCATAGTTGCCGATCGGCTCGCCCAGATGCCCGGCCAGGTACTCCTGCCAGGTCTCGCCGTCGCTCACCTGGTTGCCCTCGGTGAAGCTGTCGCCGTAGGTGTTGATCCGCGGCGCCCGGTCCGTGTACAGGAACGCCGACCGCGCGCCGGTCGGGCCGAACGTCTCGATCGTCCGGCTGTCGTCGATCCCCCACGGCACCAGCGAGTTCTGCGACACATAGCCCAGTTCAGGGTCGAACGCCGCCCACCCCGGACCGGTCAGGAAGCCATCGATCACCTCACGCGACGCCGCGCCGTTGCGGACGTACTGCTCCCAGGTCACCGCAGGTTTTTCCATCATCGCTGACCCTTGGTGGCCTGGGCGATGAGGTCGGCGTCTTCCTGCTGACGTCGACGAGCCGCGAGGAGGACCTGTTCTTCCCGGTCGCGGGGGACTACGACGACTCCGTCGGTGTCGGCCACCACCAGGTCGCCCGGGTTGACGACGACGCCCGCGCACTGGATCTGGCCGCCGACATCGCCGTCCCATCCCTTGTTCGGCCCGGCGGCGCAGATGCCGCGCGCGTAGACGGTGAAGCCGCGCTCGCGGATCGCGTCGACGTCGCGGACCGCGCCGTCGACGACCAGGCCGATCAGACCGGCCCGGATGGCCTCCATGGTGCGGACCTCGCCCCAGACGGCCCGGTCCACGAAGCCGCCGGCGTCGACGACGAGGACGCTGCCGGCCGGTGCCGTCTCGATGGCGCGCAGCAGGGTGTTGTTCTCGCCCGGCATGCTGCGGGCGGTCCATGCGCGTCCCAGCAGTGTGCCGCCGACGACCGGCCGGATGGCCGCGTGCATGGCCTGGAATCGGTTGAGGCAGTCGCAGACGGTGCTGCTGGCCAGCCCTTGCCAGCGGTCGAGGTGGTCGGCGTGGGGTGTAGTCATGGGAACTCCCTATGAAAGGTCGGGCTATGAAGGGTCGGGTTATGAAGGGTCGGGTGCGTCGGAGGGTTCGAAGCGTTTGAAGAGGTGTCGCGCGTTGCGGTGCCGGATCAGGTCGCGGTCGTCGTCGGACAGCAGACGAGTGTGCGCGATGCGCCGAGCGGACTCGGTGATCTGGGGTTGGGGAGTGAACGGCCAGTCGGTCCCGTACAGCAGTCGGCTCGGCTCCACCAGCCGCAGCAACGAGGCCAGTTGCGTGTCGAATGGGAACCCCGCCAGGTCGTAGTGGAGTCGGCGCAGGACGGCCGGCACGTCGACGGCGTCGGCACCGCGCCGCTCGGCTGCCAGCTGGCCGAGCGTGTGGATCCGGTCGGCGAGTGAGGGGAGCGCGCCACCGCCGTGGGGGAGGATGATGCGCAGCCGCGGATACCTGTCCAGCGCACCGGTCAGCAGCAGACCGGTGACCGCCCGGGTGGTCTCGAAGGGAAACTCGATCAGGCTGCGTGGCTGTCCGAACGCGGTCTGCTCCCAGCACGGTGGCGATGAGGAAGACCACGGCGCCCCGGCGGTCGAGCTCGTCGAGGACCGGACGGAACCTCGGATCGAAGAGGTACATCCCGTGGTAGTTGCTCAGCAGGACCACGCCGTCAGCGCCGAGTTGGTCGAGTGCGTAGGCGATCTCGTCCAGCGCGCTGTCCACGTCGGGCAGCGGCAGGGAGGCGAAGAACCCGAACCGGTCCGGGTGCCGGGCGGCCGGCGTCGCCCCGTCCTCGTTGACGCCACGAGCGAGCACCGTCGCCGCGCGGTCGTCGCCGAAGTGGACGCCCGGCGATGAGATGGACAGGACGGCGAGTTCGACACCGAGTTCGTCCATCGTGTCGAGGGCCTGGCCGACAGACCACTTCGGCCATGCGGCCAGGCCGGGCGTACCGAGGTGTTGGTACGCCGTCCGGTACCGCTTCGGCAGGAAGTGTGCGTGAACGTCGATGCCGTCGTGTCGGTTCGCTGGGGGCTCTTGTTCACCAGGCGAATGCGAAGCCGTCGCGTCGTGGGTCGGCTCCGCCCCACATGGTGGAGGTGTCCGGGTCGAAGGCCACGCCGTGTCCGCCGCCGACCACGCGGCTCCAGGCGCCCAGGTCGTGCACCTGGTGTCCGCGGCCACGGAGCCGGGCCAGGGTTTCCGTGCTGATCCTGCTCTCGGTGCCCAGGAGGGTGCCGTGCCCGACCCGGATCCGAGGCGCCTCGATCGCCTCCTGGATGCCCATGCCATGGTCGACCACGTTGATGATCATCTGGGGTGTGGTCTGCAGGATGCCGTACGATCCGGGGGTGCCGACGGCCAGGAACGGCCGGCCGTCCGACCAGATCTGTGAGGGAGCGAGGCAGACCTCCACTCTCTTGCCGGGGCCGATCGCGTTGGGACTCGCGGGATCGGTGTCGAACCAGGAGGCGAAGCTGTTCAGCAGCAGTCCGGTGGTGCCGGCCACCACGCCTGATCCGAAGGCGCCTCCCAAAGTCTGGGTGCAGGACACCACATAGCCCTGTGCGTCGGCGGTCACGAAGTGCGTCGTGTTCTCTTTCGCCGGGCCGGCGAACACGGCCCGGGTCCACTCCAGCGCCGGGTTGTACTCATGACGCTCCCCCGGGAACGCGGTTGCCCGCCGCAGGTCCAGCCGTTCTGTCGCCGCCGCGATATGTGCGTCGGACAGCAGGTCGTCGTAGGGGGGCGACGGATCCATCACGTGGGCTTTTCGTTCCTCGATCGCCACCTTGAAGACCTCGGACAGCAGATGCAGGTATGCGTCGCTGTCCGGCGCCATCTCGGAGAGCGGGAACTCGCCGAGCATGCGCAGGCTCACGAGATACTCCAGCGCGGCGCTCGGCGTGGGCGGGCAGTAGACCGTCAGCCCGCGATACGTGCTGGAGATCGCGTCCTGCCAGCGGGGCGCGAAGCCGGCCAGGTCCGGCGCCGCCAGCAGGCCGCCGTGGTCGGCGCAGTACTGGACGATCTCCTCGGCGACGGGTCCCTGGTAGAGCGCTTCGGCACCGGCTTCGGCGATGAGCCGCAGGGTGTCGGCGGCGTTCTTCTGGACCAGGGGTTCGCCCGGGCGCGGGACTCGTCCGTTGGGGAGGAAGATCTCCCTGCTGGTCGCGGCGAGTTCGAGGCGGGGACGGGCCGCCGCGAGGTAGTGGTGGAGGTAGTGGGAGACCGGGAAGCCTTGCTCGGCGTAGCCGATGGCCGGCGCCAGTACCGTCGCGAGGTCCATGGTCCCGTAACGCTCCAGGGCCGCGGACCAGCCTGCGGCCGCGCCGGGAACCATCGCCGAGAGAATCCCGACGTCCTTGCTGCCGGGGGTGGTGAACCGGTCGGGGTGTGCGGCGTCCGGTGCCGGTCCGACGAAGTCGAGGACCGCGGGTGCCGGCTCGTGCGGTGCCCGGATGAGCATGTAGCCGACGCCGGCGGGTCCGCTGCTGCACGGCTCGACCACGCTCAGTGCAGCGGCGACGGCCACCGCCGCGTCGACGGCGTTTCCGCCTGCCCACAGCATCCGCATGCCGGCCTGGGTAGCGAGTTGGTGGGCCGAGGTGACAACGCCGTTGCGCCCGCCGACCGCGGGGCGGTGGGCGGTCATCGGGTGGCCGTCGCGGTCTCGATCCCGGCGAGGGAGTCGAGGAGGTGGGTGTGCGGTGCGGTCTCCAGTGCGGCCCGGGTGTGGGCTCCGGTGGTGACACCGGCGACGATGCCGGCTCCCGAGCGCCAGCCTGCGAGCAGGTCGCTGCGGGTGTCGCCGACGACCGCGACGGCGTGCATGTCGGTGACCTGTAGCCGGAGTGCCGCGGTGAGGATCATGTCGGGGAACGGCCGGCCGCGGCCGGCGTCGCTGGGGCTGAGTGTGAGATCGACGCTGTCCCGCCAGCCCAGTGCGTCGACGAGGGTTTCGCGGGTGCGTGCCGCGAAGCCCGTGATGAGTGCGATCCGTACGCCCGCTGCCCGAAGCCGCACGAACAGGTCCTCGACGCCGGGAAACGCCTTGATGCCGACCTTGGCGACGAATTCCTCGTAACGCCGCTCGAACGCCTCGTTGGCCGACCGTGCCCGCTCCTCGGGCAGCACATCGCGGAAGGCGTCCAGTTTGCTGCGGCCGCGGTTGCCGTCGAACGAGGCCAGGGCGGCCTGGAGTTCGGGGCCGTCGGGAAGTCCCGTGTCCAGCAGCGCGGCGCGGAACGCCTCGATGACCAGGCCGTCATCGCTGAACGCGGTACCGGCCATGTCACAGACCAGCAACTCCCAGTCCGGCGGTGCAACGTGCATGGTGCTTCCCTTCGATCGGTGGAACGCGATGAGGGAACGATAATCCATCATTCACCCTCGATGTGGCAATGAGGTTGCTTGTGCGGCTAGCCTGCCCGGGTCGAGAGGAGACTCCATGCAACGCGACATCGTCGCCGACTTCACCCGATCCATACCGCCGGCCCCGCCCGAGGTGGGCGACGCACTGATCAACACCCTCGGGGCCATCGCCGCCGACCCCGGCGCCCGGATGCTGCTCCACGAGAGCAAGCCCGGCGGCGGGCCGGAAGACCGCCTCGCGGCGACACGATGGATGGCGCGGCGGATGCCCGCGCCGGATCCTCACCGGTTGCTGTTGACCAACGGAACGCAGAGTTCGCTCCTGCTGGTCCTGCGGCATCTGGCCGCCCCGGGGGATGTCGTACTGGCCGAAGGACTCACCTACGGGTCCATCGGCACCCTGGCCGAGCGCGCCAGGGTGCACCTGCACCCCGTCGATCTTGACGACGACGGCATGGTGCCCGAGTCGTTGGCCGCGGCGTGCCGGAAGTTCAAACCCCGGCTGATCTACTGCAATCCCGGCTACCACAACCCGACCACGACAACGATGAGCCTGGAACGACGGCATCAGATCGTCGCCGTCGCACGCCGATACGGGGTGCCGGTGTTCGAGGACGATGTGCTCGGCGCCCTGCACCCGGACACGCCGCCGCCGATCGCGACCCTGGCCCCGGAGCTGACCTGGTACTCAATGGGGCTGACCAAGTCGCTCACTCAGGGACTCCGGGTCGGATACCTCCTCGGCCCCGACGGGCCTGCCGCCGAGGCCATGACGCGGCCCCTCGCGCGGCTGTCGTACTGGGTGGCGAATCCGCTGTCCGCCGAGGTGGTCCGCCGCTGGATCAATGGCGGCCAGGCCACCGCCATCGCCGCCGCCATCCACCGGGAGTCGGCCGCACGACAGCGACTCGCCGCGCAACTGCTGCACGGGCTGCACTACGACACCCAGGACGCGGCCATGCATCTGTGGCTGCGCGTGCCGACTGGGCACACCTCACACAGCTACGCCGCGGCCGCCGCGGAACGCGGTGTGCTGGTCAGACCGGCCGAGATGTTCGCCGTCGACAGCCACCCGGTGCCACCCCGGGTGCGGCTGTCACTGAGCACTCCGCTCGACCGGGCGCAGGTCCGACGGGGACTGGAAATCATCTCCGCCCTGTCACCACATGAACGATAGGCAAACATCGTTCGGCGCCCGTAGCGCACGCAACGCTGTTGCCATACGGTCATCCCCGAAGGGAAAATCACTCCCTGACCGGGGTCCTGGGCCCCGGAATTCCGACTCGACCGGCCACCTCGGATATCGAGGAAGTCAGCACCCGCGACGGAACCTGCACGATGGTGTCGACCATCTTGAGTTGTTCGGCACCAGTCCTGACCGGCCTGGCGATCCCTCCTGTTGAGCGTATTCACGCTGACACCGAGGCCGCTCGCGCTCGCATATGACCGCGTGCGGCTGCGCCCCGTTCACCCATGACCTCCATTTTGACCGCGGCAGGGAAGCAGTATGAAGAAAAACACGATGAAGGAAAAGATCCTCCTCGGTGAAATGGTGTTCGGACTCGGGTTGGACACACCGGACCCGATGATGGTCGAGTACGCCGCCCTGGCCGGGCTGGACTTTGTGCGTTTCGACTGCGAACAGGGGCCCTACACACTGGAGAGCATCGAGCACGCGGTGCGTTCCGCCGAAGCCGCCGACATCGTCCCCACGGCAAGGATCTCTGAGCGCAAGCCCGACTTTGTCGTGCAGCTCCTCAACCGCGGTGTGAGCGGACTCACCTTCGCCCACACCCGAACGGCGAACGATGCGGCCGCTGCCGTACGTTCGGTGAAGTTCGCGCCGGAAGGCGACCGCACGCTCACCTCGCCGAGCGGGCATGGCATGCACGCCCGCTGGGCGCTCGGCCTGGACGCGCACGATGCCTTCGCGTTCGCGAATCGTGAGACGCTGGTCGTCTGCACGATCGAGGATCCGACCGGTCTGGCGAACATCGGAGAGATCGCCGCGGTTCCGGGTGTCGATGTCCTTACCTTCGGCCCCAACGACATCGCGGCGACCCTGGGACACACCGGCGACACGATGCACCCTGAAGTCCGGAAGGCCGTTCGCGAAGGCATCGAGCAAGCCACCGCCGCAGGCAAGGCGGTGGGGATCTCCGTCGGTTCCCGCAGTGCCGAGTGGGCCGCCGACTACGTCGAGGCCGGCGCCACAGTCCTGCAGTTCCTCCCGGCTCCGCTCATGATCGATGCTGTCGCCCGGGCGCGCGCCGATCTCGGCGTCTGACCACAAGAAAAACGGTTCCGTCGCATGGAACCGGTTCCACACCGCAAGGGCGGCCATATGACTCTGTCTCTCCATCAACCAGCGGGTGGTGCACCTGCGGGCACATCGCGGACCGCATCCTTCCGGAAGCGCGTGAGCGCATATGTGCTGTGCGGTCCGTTCCTGCTGTTCCTGGGGGTGTTCTCGGTACTTCCGGCAGCATCGACGCTGGTGCTGTCCCTGCTCGACTGGCCGCTGGCCGGCGGCAACGCCCGGTTCACCGGCCTCGACTCCTTCCGACGGGTGCTGGGCAGTGAGGAACTGCGCCAAGCTCTTGTCAATACTCTGCTGTATTCGCTCTTCACCGTGCCGGCCGTCACGGTACTCGGCCTTCTGATCGCCCTCACCATTCACAGTGTGCGGCGTGGAAAAGTCTTCTGGCGGACGGTGTACTTTCTGCCGTTCGCCAGCACCCTCGCGGCGATGAGCATCGTCTGGAAATGGATGTTCTACCCGGAACGAGGGCTGATCGACTCCACCGTGGGCCAGTTGTTCGGAGTGACGAACTGGTTGAGCGACAGTTCGCTCGCCCTCCCGGCGGTTGCTCTCGTGGGAGTGTGGCACCAACTCGGATACGCGGTCGTGCTGTTTCTTTCGGGGCTGGCCAACGTGCCCACCGCGCATCTGGAGGCGGCCCGTCTCGACGGCGCGAACGCCTGGCACCGGTTCTGGCACGTCCAGTGGCCCGCTCTCGGGCCGACCACGGTGTTCGCCGTCGTCATCAGCACCATCAGCGCGCTGCGCGTCTACGACACCGTGGCGCTGATGACCGAGGGCGGACCCATCGGCAGTACCTCGACCCTGAGCTACGAACTCTACCGGCGAGGGGTTTTCTACCAGGACATCAGCGGAGGGGCCGTGATCAGCATCGTGCTGCTGGCCACCGTCATGCTGGTGACGCTGGTGCAGATGCGGTCATTCGGCCGACGACTCAGCGAGGCGGGCGCCCGATGACCACCGGCACAGAATCGCACCATGCCACCGGCGTTCTGTCGCCGGGCCGAGCAGAGCCCCCGGACGCATCCGGCCGTGGCTGGGGAAGCGTCCTGCGGCGGGCCGTCGCCAGCGACATACCCCGGCACATACTGCTGGCCTTGGGCGCCGTCGTCATGCTCGCGCCGTTCGCCTGGATGGTGTTCAGCTCTTTCAAACCGGACGACGAAATCTACGGCAGCAACCTCCTGCCGCAGCATCCGACCTTCGACGCCTATCAGCGCGTCTTCGACACGGTGCCGATGGGACGGTTCTTCCTCAACAGCGTGGCCGTGACCGGGCTGATCTTCCTCGGTCAGGTGCTTCTCGCCGTTCCGGCCGCCTACGCGCTGGCGTGCATGCGGTTTCGCGGCAGCAAGTTGGCGCTCGGGTTGGTTCTGTTCGCCACCATGCTGCCGATGCAGGTCGTCGCCGTACCCTTGTATCTGCTGTTCGCCAAGGCGGGCCTCCTGGACAATCGCCTCTCGCTGATTTCACCTTTTCTGGCCAGCGCCTTCGGCGTGTTCCTGCTCCGCCAGTTCTTTCTGGGAATCCCGCAGAACGTACTGGATGCCGCGCGGCTCGATGGCGCAAGTAACTGGACAACGGTGTGGCGCATCGTCCTGCCGATGGCCCGGCCGGCGCTCACCGCATTCGCGGTCTTCAGTATCGTCTCCCACTGGAACGACTACTTCTGGCCGAGCCTGGTCCTGTCGAGTGACGATGCGGCGACGGTGCCCTACGGTATTTCGGCATTCGCCAACTCGGAAAGCAATGACTTTGCCGCCCAGATGGCCGCCGCCACGCTGGCCGTGCTTCCGCTCGTGGTGGGATTCCTGCTCGCCCAGCGTCATTTCGTTCGCGGTCTCGTACTGTCGAACACCCCGGACTGAATATCCCCTTCATTCTTATTTTCGAGGAGCAGAACCATGCGTTGGAGAATCACCGCGGCACTGGCATCCGTTGGCCTCCTGGCCGGAGTGACTTCCTGCGGCACATCGGACACCAAGGACGGCGCTGTCAGCGTCTATTACACGCAGGCCAGTCTCTACGCTGATCCGTTGAAAACTGCCATCAAGCCGCTGGAGAAAGAGAAGAACGCCCCTCGGGTGAACCTTGTCCTCGCGGGCAAGAACTACAACGACGTCCAGCAGCGGATCATCCGCGAGGCAGGCACCGGTCGCCTGCCGGATGTGGCGCTGGTCGGGCTGAACAATCTGCGCGGACTGGTCGACCTGGGCATCGCCCAGCCGCTGGACACCGCGATCGCCAAGGGCAGTCTGAACACCAAGGACATCGACCCGAAGTTCCTGAAGCTCACCCAGTACAACGGAAAGCAATACGGGATTCCTTACGGCGTCGCGACGCGGATCCTCTACGCCAACGCGGACATGTTCAAGGACGCCGGGCTGGACCCGACGCATCTGCCAACCACATGGAGTGAGCTGCGCAAGGACGCTGCGAAGCTGGCGGATCCGGCCAAGCACAAGTACGGCATCGTGATGGACTGGAACGGCGGCAGCAACATCGACTTCCAGCAGCAACTGGCAAGTGCCGGCGGCGCGATGCTCAACTCCGGTGAAACCGGCGCCGCGTTCAACAGCGCCC
Organism: Streptomyces sp. NPDC004752; assembly: GCF_053601275.1. Lineage (NCBI taxonomy): Bacteria > Bacillati > Actinomycetota > Actinomycetes > Kitasatosporales > Streptomycetaceae > Streptomyces > Streptomyces sp. NPDC004752. The sequence continues at coordinate 56,168 of NZ_JBSGBN010000046.1, forward strand.
AGGGCAAAGCGGTGGTCAACTACTGGCGCGGTCTGGTCAAGGACAAGACCATGCCGTTGCTCGCCCGTACGTCGGACACCAGCCCCAACGTCCAGGCGTTCATCAACGGCGACGCCGGCATGCTGATCCAGTCCAACGGAAACCTCGGCAACATCAACAAGAGCGCGAAGTTCACCGTCGCCACCGGACCGGTCCCCATCGAGGACGGCGGCACACGCAGCGCACCCGCGTCAGGCGCGGCGATCGTCCTGCTCACCAAGGACGCCAAACGCCAGGCGGCGGCCCTCAAGGCCATTCAGCAACTGGTCAGTCCCACGGCGAGTACGGCACTGACCCTCGCGGCCGGCTACCTGCCCGTCAACTCCGCCGCCCTGAAGAGCCCGGAGTTGAAGAAGTACTTCAGTGAGAAGCCCAACCGGCGGACGCCGCTGGACGCCATCCCCTACCTGAACCAGTGGCAGACCTACCCCGGCGGTCACGACGTCGAGGCCAACGACGCGATCGAGAAGAGCCTCCTCCAGGCTCTGGGCGGCAGCGAGTCCCCTGAGAAGGCGCTCACCGAGTCGCAGAACGCGGTCGACGAGATCCTGAAGAACCATGGCTGAGGGAATCGACTGCGTCGACGTGAGCAAGACGTTCGGGCCGGCGGACCAGGCCCTGCGTCAAGTGACCGTGTCGTGCCAGGCCGGCGAAACACTGACCCTGGTCGGGCCCAGCGGCTGCGGCAAGACCACCCTGCTCCGCTGCATCGCCGGGCTGGACAATCCCACCGGCGGGACGATCCGGATCAACGGCCGTGACATGACGTATGCCGACCCCCAGCGTCGGAGCACGGCCATGGTCTTCCAGAACTACGCCCTGTACCCGGCCAAGACGGTCGCCGCGAACATCGAGTTCCCGCTGGTCATGGGCAAGATGCCGCGAGGCGAGCGCACGGGGCGGGTCGCCGAGATCGCGCGGCTGCTGCGGTTGACCTCGCATCTGGGGAAGAAACCGGCCCAGCTGTCCGGTGGACAGAAGCAGCGCGTCGGCATCGGGCGGGCGCTGGTCCGCCAGCCGTCCGTGCTGCTGATGGACGAGCCGCTGTCGAACCTCGACGCCGCGCTGCGGGTCGATATGCGCACCGAATTGCACGAGCTGTTCCAGAAGCTGGGCGCCACGGTCGTCTACGTCACCCACGACCAGACCGAGGCGCTCACACTTGGCGACCAGGTAGCCGTCCTGAACGAGGGACGGCTGCAGCAACAGGCCACTCCACGCGAGGTCTACTCCCGCCCGGCGAACAGGTTCACCGCTTCGTTCCTCGGAGCCATGAACCTTCTCGACGGCATCGTCCAGGGCGGGTACTTCCGAACGTCCGACGGGTCGCCGATCGTCGAACTCCGGGCGCCGAAGGCCGCCGCGACGGCGTGTATCGGCATCCGGCCCGAGGACCTTCGAGCGGCCGACACCTCGGCGGACCGCCCCCACGTCACGCTCACCGGCCGGGTCAGGCTCCTCGAACTGCTCGGCAGCGAGGAACTCGCCCACATCACTCTCGCCGGTGGCCACAAGCTCAAGGCCCGGGTGCCGGTGGGCACCGTCACCGCCGACACCGTGCGCCTCTGCGTCGATGTCGCACGTCTGCATCTCTTCGACGCCGACGGCATACGCATCGACGCATAGGCGGTGTGACACCGAGGAAACGCGCCTTCCGCCGCATTCCGTCCATCCCCCACCACAAGAAAGGGAACAACCAAGATGCCAAAGCTCCTCACGGACGCACAAGTTCACCAGTATGAGCGAGACGGCTACGTTCATCCGCTGCGAGCATTCTCCGCTGACGAGGCACAGGGCGTCTTGGAACACATGGACGCGCTTGAGCGGCGGGAGCCGGATCTGTGGTCACGTGCCAAGTACAAGCCGCATCTGCTGATGAAGTGGCTCAACGATTTCATGCGGACGCCGACGGTTCTTGACGCGGTCGAAGACGTTCTCGGGCCGAATGTGCTCGCGTGGGGCACAGCTCATTTCGACAAGAAGCCGCACGACCCGAAGTTCGTCAACTGGCACCAGGACGCGACCTACTGGGGTCTTTCCGAGCCGAGCGTCCTCACCGCCTGGGTCGCGCTGACGCCGAGCAGGCGCACCAACGGCTGCCTGCGCGTCATCCCGGGGAGTCACCAACAGGGCCAGGTTCCGCACCACGACACCTTCGACAAGGACAGCGTCCTGAGCCGAGGCCAGGAGGTCGAGGTCGACGTCGACGAGAATGACGCAGTCGACCTGGAACTCAACCCGGGTGAGTTTTCGCTGCACCATACGATGCTGGTCCATGGATCGGAGGCGAACACCTCTGACATCAGGCGATGCGGCATCGCGATTCGCTTCATCGCCACACGAGTACGGCCCATTGACGGCTTCAAGGACAGCGCGACGCTGGTGCGAGGCGTGGACGAATACGGCCACTTTGCCCCGGACGTGGTTCCGGCGTACGACATGGACCCGGCCGCCGTCGCCTTCTACCACGACATGCGAGAGGAAAGGGAACGTCGCAAGGAATCCATCATCAGTCGCACCGCGACCCAAGAGGGCACCGGTACAGACGCGAACCCTTCCTAGCAGGCGGTCGCACTCTCCCGGCCCCGGGGTTCTTCCGCTGACTCGCGGGCGCCCGCCTCACCGACGAAGAACAGGTCGGTCAGCGCGTGGTGCCCGTCCTCCTTCCAGGTGGGGACGACGGCTCCGCAGGGGCTATCAAGGCCCGCGCGGAATCGATACGGGCGTCGTCCTTGAGCATTCCGAGCCCGGCATAGATGCAGTCGAAGCCGACGAGCAGCGATTCGATCCGATCTGTCCGACTGCCCAACCAGCCGAGGCCGAGATGATCGGCGCCGGTGACAGCGATGGTCAGGTCCGCATTCTTACCCAATGACGAGGCAGCGAAGTTGGTGATCGCGATCGTCGTCGCGCCCATTTCTTTGGCTCGTTCGGCAAACGCAACGGTATCCGGAGTCTCACCCGTGTGACTGATGAGGATCACTGCGTCACCCGGACCCAGGCCGGCCAGGTGGTGGGCGACACCATCAGTAGGACCTTGCACCCAATAGCCAAGACCGGCCAGCCGTCGGGCGGCTTCCAGGGCGGGTCCGGCCGAGTATCCGCCCGCCAGTACCATGATCCGCTTCGCATTGTCGACGACTTCGACAGCCCGGTTCAGGAGGTGGGGGTCAAGCTCATTCAGGACGCGCTCACGCAGCCGATTGACCGTCAGAAAGAGATCGATCGCGGTGACAGACGTTGCTGGCATGATTTTCCTTTCGCGGAAAGTCGCGTGATATCGGAATCACCTTCAGCAGTCACCTTCAGCACAAGATGCGCGCGCTTCAGATGACCTGAGAGGGAGTTCGGGAACCGTGGCCTAAAGCTGCAGGAATTCGGGAAGCTGGGCGACGCTCTGCAGGAGGGTGTGGTGGGGTGCCGCTTGTAGCTGATCACTACTGTGGGCGCCGGTCAGGACACCGATGTTGACGGCGACTCCGGCGTTGTCGCCTGCCCAAAGGTCATTGGTGGTATCTCCGACGGCAACGGTCTCTCGGACTGAGCGTGTTCCGGTCCGTACGATGGCTTCGAAGATCATGTCGGGGTACGGGCGACCGCGGCTGGTGTCTTCGGCCGAGATCACGCAGTCAACAAGGTCGGTCCACTCAAGGGCCTCGATGATCTGAGGGCACTGTCGCCGCGTCAGACCAGTCGTGAAGGCGATGGTGACGCCGGCCTCGGCCAATGTTCGCAGCGCGTGCTCGGCGTGGGGAATGGGGGAGACCCGGCCCGCCTCGATGGCCTCGATCACGGCCCGGTCGAAGTAGCGATAGGCGCTGTCGACCTTGTCCTCGTCGTCACCGAGCAGTGCGGCGAACACATCGCGCTTCTTCAGACCGCCGCGTAGCGGTGCCAGCTTTTGCGGATCCACCCGGCTGGAGCCGACGTGCACCAGCGCCTCGTTGATCGCAGCTTCCACCGGATCGTCGATGGTGGTACCGACCAGGTCGGCTACCAGCAGCCGAGGGCGCACGTTGTCGGAGCTCCCGTGCAAATCTACGTCTGTCATCAAAACCTCATAACTTGGTCAGTGGGACTGAGATCGAGGAAGTGGGTTCACCGTCTGTGCGGGGACGGTGGCACCGGCGGGAAGAACATGGGTCGCACATGAGTCGACGGCCGCGAAGAGTGCCCGCGCTGCTGCGAAGCCCCGTGCGCAGGCGGGGAGGGCTGTCTGCCATCGCGCTTCCCTTCGCTGTCACATGAGGGACCATACCTCCCCCCAGACCATGACGGGAGGAGAATTCCTCGGGATCTCTGATTCTAGGGAGCATTCTTGCTTCGTTAACCGGGTAGACGCCACCGGGTCATCCGGTCTCCTTAGCGTCCCCGGCATGAGCGACGACTTCCTCGCCGTACGCCGCGGGAGCATGACCGTCGCCAAGGCACTCAGCGACCAGATGCCGGTGCTGAACGAACGTCCTACGTGGCGGCACCGCACACCGACCCGCCTGAGCTCGCACCACCGATGAGGTCACCCGATGAACGCGCGCCCCACCTCCCTGATCGACGTCCACGCCCACTTCCTCACACCTCGCTATATCGAGGCGGCCAAGGCAGCCGGGCATGTCCGTCCCGACGGCATGCCCGGCTGGCCCACCTGGGACGCCGGCCGCCACCTTGACCTCATGGACGAGTGGGGCATCGCCACCTCGCTGCTGTCGATCTCCTCACCCGGTACCCACTTCGGCGACGCCGCCGCGGCCCGTGCACTCAGCCGACACGTCAACGAGACCGGCGCCGAGCTGAAGCACCAACACCCCTCCCGTTTCGGGCACTTCGCCTCACTGCCGCTCCCGGACATCGACGCCGCACTCGATGAACTCGCCTACGCCATGGACCAGCTCGGCAGCGACGGCGTCACCCTCCAGACCAACGCCCACGGCAGCTACCTCGGCAACCCGCGCTTCGCACCACTGCTCGCCGAACTCGACCGCCGCCAAACGCCCACCTTCGTCCACCCCACCTCCCCGCCCACCTTCGAAACGGTGTCCCTGGGACGTCCCCGGTCCATGCTGGAGTTCATCTTCGACACCGCCCGCACCGTCAGCGACCTGGTCTTCAACGGACGCCTGCGGCAGTACCCCGACATTCCGTGGATCCTCACCCACGGCGCCGGCGCACTGCCGCTGCTCGCACCACGCATGGAAATGTTCCGCAGCGTCCTCCCGGCCGACGACACCCCCTCGCCCGGCAACCCCACTCACCCGAGTGTCCCCGAAGAGATAAGAGGCCTGTGGTTCGACATCGCGGGAACCCCCTTCCCGCACCAGGTCCCCGCGCTGACCTCCGCCTTCGGCACCGAACGAATCCTCTACGGCAGTGACCACTGCTTCACACCCCCGGCCGCCATCGCGGCGCAACTCGCCTCCATCGAGGCGGCACCCCAGCCGGAAGACGACACCTGGCGCACACTGACGACCCGCAACGCCTACCGCTTGTTCCCACGGGACGGCACAGCGTTCGGTCCTGGCTCACCTGCGGCGGTGACGGAGGGGGACATCGGCTGAGGAGGCCGGCCTATTCGGCCAGCGCATCGAACCAGCGCGCCACCTGCGGCGCCGACACCGCGAAGGACCCAAAATGGTCCACGTCGCCCTGGTTCACCACGGGAACATGTGCCTGGTGAGCAGCGAGCTGGAGTGCACAACTGCGCGCGTTCCCGATGGGCACGTCGGTGTCGGCCGCCCCCGCGTACAGCCGCACCGGCACGTCCGGTTTCCAGTCGCAGGTGTGATCGGCCGAGCGCATGGCGTCCAGCAGCGGGCCGGTCGGGTGTCGCAGGCGGTCGTAGAAGGCGGGTGTGAGCAACTGCTTCACCGAGGGGGCGAGGCCCTTGACCACGTCCTCCTCGTCGTGCCTTCCGTCGAAGAGTGACTCCACGTGGCTCGCGTACGGCGCACGGAAGACCTCGCCCGGGTCCTTGTAGAAGTGATGCAGCCGGTTCTGGGCGACCAGCCAGTACGAGATGTAGAGGACGCCGCTGATGTCGTTGACCCGGCCGTCGAACAGGGCCGGCACCTCCTGGCCTTCCAGGTCGTAAGGCCCGCTCACCGGGGCCAGCGCCTTCAGCCGGAAGCGCTGGTCCGCGCCCCCTTCCAGCGCCCGGCCGAGCGCCATCGCGACCTGGCCGCCCTGGGAGAAGCCGGTCGCGTAGACGTCACCGGTGAGCGGACGGCCGAGCCGGTCCGCGGCCGTGCGGACGGCGCGCAGCATGTCGACGGAGACGGCGACGGCGGAGCGGGTGTCCATGTACGGGTGCGGACCCGGCCCCTCACCGAGCCCCAGATAGTCGGGCGCGGCGACCGCACGCCCGGCCGAGGCGTTCAGATACGACGGCACCCGGCCGAAGTCGTCGCTCACGGAGGGCGCGTAGCTGCGGTTGACCATGGTGCCGTGGGTGTCGGAGACGAGGTCGAGCCGCTTGGCTCCGCCCTGGGGAAGGGTGAGGAGACCGGTCGCGGTCGTGGGCTTCCCGTAGGGATCCACGGTCCGATACGTCAGCCGGTACGCCCGTACGCCGTACCGCACCGGGTCGATCGCGATGTCCCGCTCGGCCAGGAACTCCCTGACCTGCCCGGCGTCACGGTCGGCGACCGGGGTGACGGAGACGAGGGTGCCGCGGTGGTCGTCGGTGTAATGCCGCTCCGTCGCCGTGGCGACCGGCGCGACGGCGACTCCGGCGAGGAGCAGGGCGGCCGCCGCTGCCCAGAGCTTCTTCCGGGTCCGCCAACTGGTCTGTGTTTCTTGGCACTTGCGTGTCTCATCGCTCATGTCGTGGACAGTACGGACTCACTGTTCGCATCGACATCCGGGATGCACCCGCATCCATGGTGTACTCGGGTCCACCCTGGATACGGGTCCACCCTGGATACGGGTGCGTCCCGCCCATCCGACCGACCGGGGAATCCCCGTTGCGTCACGCCGTTCGTGAATGCCTCGCCTCCCGCGAGAGCGGTCTTGCGGGAGTGGTGTCGCGGGAGGGCGGACGGAAGACGCCGGTGGCACGGCAGCCGGTGATTCGGCGCCGACAGCGGTGCCACCGGACTCACGCATGCGGTGGGGTGTCCGGAACAGCCGGACGGCCTGCCGCGGTCAGCCCGTGATCCCGTCCAGCAACTGCAGGTAACCGTCGTGGTGCCCGGCCTTGTTGGGGTGGTAGGACTCGTTGATCTTGTCCCACTCCAGGCTCGTCACCCAGACCGGGCCGGGGGAGCAGATCGTGTGCGGGTCGAACGCGGCGCGCGGGTCGAGGAAGGTGAACCCGGCCTTCGCGGCCTCGTTCGCCGTCACCGAGGCGAGGGTGTCGGCGGCCGAGTTGAGTGCCGTCCGCTCGCGGTCGCTCAGCCCGAGAATGCCGCAGTTGCCGCCGATCGTGTACAGCCGGGGGTAGCCCACCACCACGACCGTGGCGTTCGGCGCCTTCGCCCGGATCGCCGCGTACGTGTTCGCCAGAGCGCCCGGCAGACTGGTGGTGGCGACGGCCTTCGCGGCCTCCACCCCGTCGATGCAGTCCTGGTCGTCGAAGGTGAGGATGCAGTGCGTCAGCACGTCGACGAACCCGACGTCGTTACCGCCCACCTGCACCGTCACCAGGGTGGTGTCGGCGGTGAGTTGCGGCACCTGCTGGCTTGTCAGGTCCGCGGCGGTCGCCCCGGAGCACGACGCCTCCACGAATGAGTACGAGGGGTGCTGCGCGGCCCACAACCGGGAGTACGTGGACGGGCCACGACGGCACGGGTCGGAAGGGTTGTCGTATTCGCGGGTGCCGGGCGCGACGGCGTACGAGTCGCCGAGTGCCACATACTTGCCGGCGGCCGCCAGATCGCCGTCCGCGGCGTACGCACTCGGGGCGGCCGGGACCGCAAGGCAGAGGGCGGCCACCGCGAGGGTCAGCGCCGCGAGGCGTCTGTGGGCTCTTGACGAGCGCATGCTTCTACTCCTGGGGTGTGTGAGGGTGCTGGAAGACCTGCTGGAGCAGGCGGAGAGCCGGTGGTGCTGTGCGACCGGGAGCCGGATTCGGCAGTGCGCGGAACGGGGGTGCTCCCCAGGACGGCGGCCCTGGGGCGATGAGCCGTCCCTGCGGCTCATCGCCCCCGCCGGCCCAGGACTCCGATCGGTTGGAGTGTCCGATCGGTTGAAGTGTTCGAGGAGCGTCGGCCCTGAACTTCGGAGCGTCGGCCCTGAACTTCCCAGATTCAGCCCTGAACTTCCGCGATCATGGCGAGGGCTTTGGCCTCACTCTCGTCGTACCGGTCCGGGAACGCCGATCGCTGCACGCTCTGCGCCAGTTGGCCCGCCGTGAAGTCCGGATGGCCGGCATCGTTCGGGATGGCCTGGTCCAGGAACGCGTTGGTGGCGTGCACCGGGTCCATGCACTCTTCCGGGGTGCCCCAGCCCTGGCTCGGGCGCTGCTGGAAGACGCCGAGCGAGTCGCGGTCGCCACAGTTCAGATTGTTCATGTGGGACTCCACCCAGCCCGCTTCGAACGCGGCGAGCAGCACCTTGTCGGTGACACCGCGCGAGACCGCTATCTGGTACACGGTCTGGGTGATGCCCAGGTCACGGTCGGCCGGGACGGTGCAGTCGGCGTCCAGGAGTTCGGCGTTGGCGTGGTGGCGGGGTCCGTCGGCGGTGTCCGCGAAAGCGGCCGCGGCCGTCACGTTCCCCGCGAGCAGAACTCCCGCCGCGAGACCGATCGCCGCGCGCGTGAATGAGCTGTTGCCAGCAATGATCGGTGGCGCTCCGTGACCACATCATGCGGTGCGGCTCTTCTCGAAGTGGAATAGGGCCAGGGCCGCGGCGACGA
>NZ_JBSGBN010000047.1:0-7142 GCF_053601275.1 Streptomyces sp. NPDC004752
ACCCCCCCCCCCCCCTCACGCCTGGGGCGGGGGGCCGCCGGCGCGGGCGGGCGGGGGCCGGGGGCGCGCGCGCGCCGCCCCCCCCCCCCCACGGCCGGCCATCTGACCGTCGTCCCCACCCCGGAGCCCTGACCCGGCACCGCCGGCGTTCAGGTCGCCGACGGCGCCGGGCGGGTCCGGCAGGCGGCGCAGCAGCGGGGCGTGGCGGCCTCGAAGTGACGGAGGCGGACGTCGGCCGCGGCCACGCCCGCGAACCGGTCGGCCGCCCGTACCGGCGCGGACAGGGTGAGGCGGTACTCGTCGGCGTAGAGGCAGTCGACATGAGCCACTCGACGTACGGCACGCTCACCGCTCACCGCCCGGGGCAGCGCGACCCTTCCCCGTATGTGTGGTCCGCGTATGCCGACTGCTCCCCGTCCCCGTGCGTGCAGTCCAGGTACGCCCACCGCTCCGGGGCGACCAGCCGCACCAGCGGCCGCAGGTCACCCTCGGCGCTCGCCTGCCACCACTCCAGCCGCCCCGTCTCGGCGGCCCCGCGGCTGTAGACGTTCACGGTGCCGAAGAAGGTGATGCCCGCGTCGAACGTGGCTTCGGCGCAGGAGGGGTCGCGTCCGCCGGGACGCCGTCGGCGTAAGAGCTGCGAACAGAATGGGAGTCCGATCAGCGTGCGTGCCAGGCGTCGCGCGCCGGGCGCCCATTCTGTTCGGGGCTCTAAGTGAGCCAGGACCCGAGCGAGATCTCCGAGACTGCCAGGTCCGAACCGCCGGACGGAGCCCAGCGCCTGCGTCGGCGAGAGGCCCCCATGCGGTACCGGAAGCGGTGTCAGCGCCAGTGCCACCCTCCTGGGCGAGCCGTGCAGCGGCCCCGGTCCGGCCCTGACCGCCCCTCAGCCGGGCCGCCGCGCTCGCCGCGGCGTGGATCCGGCTCCCGCCGCCCGGCCGGGGTTATGGTCCGCACGGACCCGCCGGGCCGTCCGCTCCTCCCCTGTACCGCCGACCTTCACATCGACGCCATCACGCCCTTCCCTGACGTTCGCTGCTCTTGAAAAGCTCGCACCGCGCACTTTCCGCCACCCCCCCAGGCGTCGCGTACGCCAGAGATGAGAGGTCCTTTCCCATGCCCGAAGTCAACCGGCGCAGATTCCTCCAACTCGCGGGCGCCACCTCGGCCTTCACCGCCCTGTCCAGCAGCATCGAACGGGCCGCCGCGCTGCCCGCGAACCACCGCACGGGCTCGGTCGAGGACGTGGAGCACATCGTCGTCCTCATGCAGGAGAACCGCTCCTTCGACCACTACTTCGGCTCGCTCAGAGGCGTCCGTGGCTTCGGCGACCCGCGCCCGGTGGCGCGGCCGGACGGCAAGCCGGTCTGGTACCAGTCGGACGGCCAAAAGGACCTGCTGCCCTTCCGCCCGGACGCCGACGACCTGGGCCTGGCCTTCATCCAGGACCTCCCGCACGGCTGGAACGACGGGCACGACGCCGTCAACGGGGGTCGCTACGACAAGTGGGTGCCGGCCAAGGGCGCCACGACCATGGCGTACCTGACCCGGGAGGACATCCCCTTCCACTACGCGCTCGCCGACGCGTTCACCATCTGCGACGCCTACCACTGCTCGTTCATCGGCTCGACCGACCCGAACCGCTACTACATGTGGACGGGCTACACGGGCAACGACGGCCGCGGCGGCGGCCCGGTCCTCGGCAACGAGGAGGCGGGCTACTCCTGGACGACCTACCCCGAGCGACTGGAGCGGGCCGGGATCTCCTGGAAGATCTACCAGGACATCGGCGACGGCCTCGACGCGAAGGGCGGCTGGGGCTGGATAGAGGACGCCTACCGCGGCAACTACGGCGACAACTCGCTGCTGTACTTCCATCAGTACCGGAACGCCAAGCCCGGAGACCCGCTGTACGACAAGGCGCGCACCGGCACCGACGTCGGCAAGGGCGAGGGCTTCTTCGACCGGCTGCGGGCGGACGTGGCGTCCGGCAGTCTGCCGCAGATCTCCTGGATCGCCGCCCCCGAGGCGTTCACCGAACACCCCAACTGGCCCGCGAACTACGGCGCCTGGTACGTCTCCCAGGTCATCGACGCGCTCACCTCGAACCCCGAGGTGTGGGCGAAGACGGCCCTGTTCATCACCTACGACGAGAACGACGGCTTCTTCGACCACCTGGTCCCGCCGTTCCCGCCGGCCTCCGCCGCGCAGGGCAAGTCGACGGTCGACGCGGGCCCCGACCTGTTCAAGGGCGACAGCGGCCATGTGGCCGGCGCCTACGGGCTGGGCCAGCGGGTGCCGATGCTGGTCGTCTCCCCGTGGAGCAAGGGCGGCTTCGTCTGCTCCGAGACCCTCGACCACACCTCGATCATCCGGTTCATGGAGCGCCGCTTCGGGGTGCGGGAGCCGAACATCTCGCCCTGGCGGCGCGCGGTCTGCGGCGACCTGACCGCCGCCTTCGACTTCACCCGCAAGAACACCCGGCCGGTCCGGCTGCCCGCCACCGACGGCTACCTGCCGCCCGACGGCGACCGGCACCCCGACTATGTGCCCACCCCGCCCGCCGACCCGGCCATGCCCCGGCAGGAACGCGGCCTGCGCTCCACCCGCCCGCTCGGCTACGCCCCCGAGGTGGACGGCGCGGCCGATCCCGCGGCCGGAAAGTTCACGCTCTCCTTCGCCTCCGGCGCGCACGCCGGCGCGGCCTTCCTCGTCACCTCCGGCAACCGCACCGACGGACCCTGGACCTACACCGCCGGGGCGGGTAAGTCCGTCGCCGACACCTGGAACTCGGCGTACTCGAACGGCTCGTACGACCTGACCGTGCACGGCCCGAACGGCTTCCTGCGCGTGTTCAAGGGCCCCGGGAAGACCGCGGGACCCGAGGTCACCGCGCGGCCCTGCGGGGACGACGTGCGGCTCACCTTCACCAACAAGGGCTCCGGCACGGTGCGGCTGAAGGTCGCCAACGGGTACGGCGGCAGGCCGTGGACGGTGACGGTGCGGGCCGGGGCCACGGTCCGGCGCACCGTGGACCTCTCGGCGAGCCGGCGCTGGTACGACCTGACCGTGACGTCCGAGGCCGACCCGGGCTTCCTGCGTGGGTTCGCCGGGCACGTCGAGAACGGACACCCCGGGGTCAGCGATCCGGCGATCGGCGCGCACTGACGCCCGGATGAAGGCGACAGCGGACGGCCTGGTCAGGTACCGGTCACAGCAGGGTAGTGTGCCCCGGTGACCATGCAATCGAACACACCCGCGGGCTGGTACCCCGATCCACACGGAGCGCCCCAGACGCTCCGCTACTGGGACGGCGCGCAATGGACCGAACACACCAACCCGGACCAGCAGGGCGCCCAGCAGGCGGCCGCTCCGCATGCCTCGGTGCCGCAGCAGCCCGCCGCTGACCCTCGCGTTCAGCGGCAGGTGCAGCAGCAGGCCGGGGTCGCGGGCGGCGCCGGCGGCGGCGGGACGCTGTTCACCGAGCCCGTGCTGGTGGTGAACCAGAAGGCCAAGCTGATCGAGCTGACCAATGAGTACAAGGTCATGGACCAGCAGGGCCGTGACCTCGGCGCCGTGGTCGAGGTCGGGCAGAGCGCCCTCAAGAAGGTTCTGCGCTTCGTCTCCAGCCTCGACCAGTTCATGACGCACCGGCTGGAGATCCGCGACCCCCACGGACAGCCCCAGCTGGTGCTCACCCGGCCCGCGAAGTTCTTCAAGTCCCGGGTGATCGTGACCCGTCCGGACGGCTCGCCGGTGGGGGAGATCGTCCAGCAGAACATGATCGGGAAGATCAACTTCGCGATGAACGCGGACGGCCGGCAGGTCGGTGCGATCAAGGCGGAGAACTGGCGGGCGTGGAACTTCGCGATCGTCGACCACGAGGACAACGAGGTGGCCCGGATCACCAAGACCTGGGAAGGGCTCGCCAAGACGATGTTCACGACCGCGGACAACTATGTCCTGCAGATCCACTACCAACTCCCCGAGCCCCTGCTGAGCCTCGTGGTGGCCACGGCCCTGACCGTCGACACCGCGCTCAAGCAGGACTCGCGGGGCCTGGGCTGACCCCGCCCGGCCCCCTCGCCACACGGCGGGGTGCCACACGGCGGGGCGCCACATGGCCCGCACACCGGGGCACGGCAGCACGGCAACGGCGGCTGGTGCGTGGAGGTTCCTCGGTCTTCGTTTCGGCTGCGGGCCGGTGGGGGCTGGTCGCACAGTTCCCCGCGCCCCTCGGGGGACCGCCGTGCCGTCGGCTTCGAGGCGCCGGAAGCGCAGGCGGTTTCTCCACACGCACCGGCCGCCGCCCGCGTTCTTCCGCCGCCCGCACCCGCCGGAGTGTGTGCGTTCCCTACAGGTGTGTGGCTTCCCCACGGGTGTGTGCGTTTCCTACAGGGGAGTGAGGTGTCCGGGGTCCGGTCGGCGGGGAGCCAGGGGCGGTTCGGCCGACGCGGTCCGCGGTTCCGGGGCCGGCATCCCGGCCACCGGGTGTGCCTCGGCGTGGTCGGCGGCGGGCCGCGGCACCCGGGTCAGCAGCAGCACGCCCCAGGACGCCACCGCCGCCCCGGCGAGCGCCAGCAGCACGCCGTCGACGCCGCCCCGCAGGCCCTGCCCGAGCAGGGCGAGACCGATCACCGCGGCGGCCACCGGGTTGGCCAGCGTCACCACGGCGAGCGGCGCGCCCAGGCCGCTCCGGTAGGCGGTCTGCGAGAGCAGCAGCCCGCCGGTGGCGAACGCGGCGACCAGCAGCGCGACCACGATCACCGCCGGGCTCGGCGCCGATCCCGTACGGTCCGTCGCCGCCACCGTCACCGTCTGGGTGAGCGCCGAGGCCACGCCCGAGGCGACGCCGGACGCCGTCGCGTGCCGCAGTCCGGGCCGGGCGCCGGGCCGGGCCAGCACCCCGACCAGCGCGGCCGTCGAACCGGCCACCGCCAGTGCCTCCGTCAGGGACAGCACCCGGTGCGGTGCCGGACCGGACGCGGCGACCAGCAGCGCCGCGAGTCCGAGCAGCGTCAGGGCCGTGCCCCGCCACTCCGCGGCGCCGACCCGCCGCCCGGCGAGCCGGGCCCCCATCGGCACCGCGGCGACCAGGGTGAGCGCGCCGAGCGGCTGGACGACGGTCAGCGGACCGTAGGTGAGGGCCACCACGTGCAGCACCGCGGCGCCCCCGTTCAGCCCGACCGACGTCCACCACGCGCCGGTGCCGAGCAGCCGCAGCAGGCCGGTGCCGGAGCCACGGGCGGCCAGGCGCTCCTGCGCGACCGCGGCGGCCGCGTAGGCGACGGCCGAGACCAGGCAGAGGGCGATGGCGAGCAGGGCGGGGCTCATCGGCCCGCTCCCACCAGGACCGGTTCCTTCGGCGCGAACCGCCGGGTGCCGCGGCCCGCCGTCCCGGTGCCGCGGTGCGGCCGATGGATCACGGCGAGGGCGAGGCCGAGCATAGCCGCGGCGACGATCGCATCCAGCCAGTAGTGGTTCGCCGTGCCGACGATGACGACGAGGGTGATCAGCGGGTGCAGCAGCCACAGCCAGCGCGCGTGTGAGCGGGTCGCGGCGATCATCCCGATCGCCACCATCACAGCCCAGCCGAAGTGCAGCGACGGCATCGCCGCGAACTGGTTGGAGAGGTGATCGCTCGACGGTGGGCCGTACACCGACGGCCCGTAGACGCGGGCGGTGTCCACCAGGCCCGTGGCGGCCAGCATGCGCGGCGGGGCGAGCGGGAACGTGAAGGGCAGCACCAGGGCGGCGGAGGTGACCGCGGCGAGGACCCGGCGGGCCCACAGGTAGTGCGCGGGGCGCCGCACATACAGCCAGACCAGGAAGGCCAGCGTGGCCGGGAAGTGGACCGTCGCATAGTAGGTGTTCGCCAGGTGGACGAGGGTGTCGCCGTGCAGCAACGCGGACTGCACGTCGCCCTCGCCCGGAAGGCGCAGGGTCCGTTCCAGGTCCCATACGCGGTGGGCGTTGTGGAGCGCCTCGCCGGTGTGACCCGTGGCCAGTTGCCGGCCGAATTTGTAGACGAGGAAGAGCCCCGCGACGAGCAGGAACTCCCGGACGAGCGAGGGCCGGGCTATGGAGTCCGGCTCCGTTTCGGCAGGCTCGGTGTGGGCATTCATCCCCCGGCCCTTTCGCTGACGGTCGTGCGTGTGCGTGTGCTGGTGCGGAGCCCCGGACCTTGACCTGGGCTCATCGATACGTATACGTACCGAAACGACAATGTACCGAAACGACAGTGTACCGATACGCTCCTGTACCGGTACACTGTCGTATCGATTGATGTGCGACACACTGGGAACAGTTGATGGACCCGCCCTTCGAGCGCAGCGCGGGCGGGCCGAGGAGTGAGGAGAACAGCGCATGACGTCGCAGGCCGCGGACGGACCGGAGACGGTCGCCGCCTCGCGCCGCTCCAAGCTCACGCCCGAGCGTGAGCGGGAGTTCTTCGACGCCGTGCTCGACCAGATCCGCGCATGCGGCTACGACTCGGTCACCATGGAGGGCGTCGCCGCCAGCACGCGCTGCAGCAAGTCCACGCTCTACCGGCAGTGGCGGACGAAACCCCAGTTCGTGGCGGCGGCGCTGCGCGCGAGCAGCCGGGTACGGTTCGGCGGGATCGACACGGGATCGCTCGCCGGCGACCTGCGCGAGGCCGTGCGCGCCGCGGGCGACTGGTCCGGCAAGGACACCCGGCTGATGCAGTCGCTCGGCCATGCGATCACGACCGACCGCGAACTGATGGCCGCGCTGCGGGAGACGCTGGTCGACCCCGAACTCGCCGCGCTCCAGGAGATGCTGCGGCGCGCGGTCGAGCGCGGCGAGGTGCCCGCTGACCATCCGGCGCTGGAGTACGTGCCCGCCATGCTGTTCGGCGTGCTGCGCATCCGCCCCGTGCTGAGCGGCCAGTACGCCGACTCCGACTATCTCGTCGGATTCGTGGAGGCGGCCGTGCTGCCCGCGCTGGGCCTGACCTGAGACTCAGGCCACCGTCCACGGGATGACGGGACGGTGGCCTGGCCGCGCCGCACCGTGGGGACGGGGGCGGCGCACCCCACCGGCCGGGTGGGGCTCCTCTGGAGCGGAGAGGCGCCCCCCCCCGCCCACCACACCCCCCGCCCCACCAAAGAAAGCAGGGC
>NZ_JBSGBN010000047.1:7152-64914 GCF_053601275.1 Streptomyces sp. NPDC004752
GCGTGCGCATCGGGGGGGGGGCCCCCCCGGCGCGCGGCGCGGCCCCCCCCCCGCCCGACCCACCCGGATGACCCGTGCGACGGCGCGGTCGCGGACGGTTCAGACGTTCTGTCCGTCGCCGCTGCCCGACGACACCTTGATGCCCTGGGTGATTTCGTCGATCACCGACACACTCTGCTCGGCGTCGACGTCGACGCCGAAGCGGATCACCACCATCTGCCGGGTGCCGGCCGGGGAGGGGAAGGCGAGCGACTCGACATAGCCGTCGGCGCCCTTGCTGGTGACCGCCTTCCAGCGGACCAGGTAGCCCTGCTGCCCGGCCACGGTGACCGCCTTGGCGGCCAGCACCTCGTGCGAGGTGATGCCGCCGTAGGTCTTGCCTCCGTACGACTCCTGCGCGTTGGCCGCGATGTCCGCCTTGGCGACCTCCTCGGCCGTGCTCCCCTTGGTGCCCAGCGCCTGCGTCGGCGCCGAGTAGGCACCGCCCTGGGTGCACGTCTGCGAGGTGTCGCCCGGACACTTGTAGGAGTGGTCGGACGTCACCTGCGCGCCCGCGCTGAACGCCTGCCCGGTCCAGCCGTCCGGTACCGGCAAACTGATCCCGTTGACCGGGTCCGACACCGTGCCGCCGCCCTCGACCTTCGGCGCCTCGGACTCGCCGGGCGCCGGCGAGTCGCCGGACCCGCCCGAACCGCCCGAGCCCCCCGAGTCACCGGATCCGCCGCCCGAGCCGCCGCCCGGCCCGCCGAAGGGACCGCCCGGCCCGCCGCTCTGCCCCTCGGTACCGTTCTGTCTGCCCGGTCCCTGCTGGGAGTCGACCCGGTTGCCGCCGGAGCCGCTGTCGGACAGCGCGTACACGCCGATCCCGATGCCCGCGAGCACCGCCGCCGCCACACCGACCGCGATCCCGGTGCGCAGACCCCGCCGGGCGCCGGCCGGCGGCTGCGCGGGGAAGGGCGGATAGGGCCCGGCCGGATGCGTCGGGGGACCCCATACTGTGGCCGACCCGGTGGGGCGGGTCTGGTCCGTCCAGGCCCTGCCGTCCCACCAGCGCTCGGTGGGCGGACCGTCATTCGTCTGCCCGGGGTCGGGGTACCACCCGGGAGGAGTCACCTGCGTCATGACCCCACCGTATGAGGCATGGGTGAAAGCCGGATGAGAGGCCCCGGAACCGTCGCCACGGCCGGTCGTTTCAGCACCGGCCCGACCGGTGCCCGGGAGCCCGTGCGCGGTCGGGATCCCGAGGACGACGAACGCGTACGCCTCTTCGGCGGGGCCGGGCGGGCCCCACGCGTCAAAGGAGCGCCCCGCCCCGCCCGGCAGCTCGCCCCGGAGCATCCGCATCAGCGGCGGATGACGGCGGCCTCTGGCCGAGGCGACGTCCGAGGTGGCGATCGCTGCCCGAGGCGACGATGCCCGAGGCGTCAACATTCGTGGCGCCCACCGATCGGACGGCGTCCACGGCGGTCCGGGCCGTCAGCCGGGTCGGCGTCGCCAACACGTCCGCCGCGGACGGCTCCGCCGCGCCGGTCACATGGAACAGCTCCGTCTCGGTCGGCGCGGGCGTGGGCGCGCGTGGGACGGCTATGTCGCCTGCCGGTCCGGCAGCGGTCCGCAGACCCGTCCGCGGGCCGGCGGAGCGCCAGGAGGTGCGCGATCCACGAAGATCCGCTTCTTTTGAAGGCATCACGAGGATCCGCTTCATTTGAAGGCCCGTTGACCCTCCGTTCGCTCGACACCGGCGTGTCGGGGCCGGGGCGCGTCGTCCGCCCGCGATCCGGTTCACCCGTCACGGCAACAGCTGCCCGGACCCTCCTCCGCACAACCCGTCGGACGGCTACGCTCGGGGTCTGTACGTCGTTCGGGCGACTTGGGGAGGTAACGGGATGACGGAGGGACGGCGGCCACGCGCGGCCGCCTCGGCTTCCCTGTGGGAGCGCGACGCGGAGATCGCCACCGTCACGCAGGCGCTCGACGTCCTGTGCGCCGACCAGTCGTCCACGGGAAACCTGCTGGTCTTCCAGGGCGAGGCGGGACTCGGCAAGACCCGGCTCCTGGCCGAGACCCGGCGCGTCGCCGAGCGCCGCGGCTGCACGGTGTGGTCCACCCGCGGCGGCGAGACACTGCGGTCCGTCCCGTTCAATGTGGTAAGGCAACTGCTCCAGCCCGCCCTGGTGTCGCTGATGCCCGAGGAGGCACGCGAGTACCTCGGCGAGTGGTACGACATCGCGGGCCCGGCCCTCGGCGTAGCGGACCCCGGGGAGGGGCACGCGGACCCGCAGGGCGTGTGCGACGGGCTCGTCGCCGCGGTCGGCCGACTGGCCGAACGGGAGTGGCCGCTGGTGCTGCTGATCGACGACGCCCACTGGGCCGACCAGGAGACCCTGCGCTGGCTGGCCGCCTTCGCGGAGCGCCTGCACGACCTGTCCGTGCTGGTCCTGGTCGCCCGCAGGCCCGGCGAGGTGAGCGGCGAGAGCGCCCGGCACCTCGACGCGGTCGCCGCCGCCGCGGGCAGCCCCGTCACCAGCCTCAGCGCCCTCACCCCGGACGCCACGGCCGGACTGACCCGCGCCACCCTCGGCCCGCACGCGGACGCCCCGTTCTGCCGCGAGGTCTGGGCGGTCACCGGCGGCAACCCGTACGAGACCGTGGAACTGCTCGCCAAGGTCCAGGACAGCGAACTCGACCCGGTCGAGGCGCACGCCGGGGAACTGCGCCCGCTCAACCGCTCCGCCCGCGGCGGCGGACTCGTCGCCCGGCTGGAGGGCCTCGGGATCGACGCCACCCGGTTCGCCTGGGCCGCCGCCATTCTCGGTACCGGCATCACCGTGGACCTGGTCGCCCAACTCGCCACCATGAGCGTCGAAGTGGCGGAGCACTGCGCCGAACTGCTGTGCACCGCCCGCATCCTCACCCGGCCGGATCCGGCGCACACCCGCCCGGACGAGGGCGAGCTGGACTTCGTCCACCCGCTGATCGCCTCCGCGGTCTACAACTCCATCCCGGAAGCGCTGTGCACCGCCATGCACGGCATCGCCGCCCAGGTCGTCACCGACTCGGGGCGCGGTGCCGCCGCGGCCTCCCGGCATCTGCTCCAGGTGCACCCGGACGACGACGAGGAACTCGTCGAGCAGTTGCGCGAGGCCGCCCGCGAACACCTCGCCGTCGGCGCGCCCGACGCGGCCCGGCGCTGTCTGGAGCGTGCCCTGCTGGAGCCACCGCTGCCCGCGGCCCATGCCCGGGTGCTCTACGAACTGGGCTGCGCCACCCTGCTGACGGCGCCCGCCACCACCATCGACCATCTGCAGAGCGCCCTCGGCATGCGCGGCCTCGACGGTGACACCCGCGTCGACGCCGTCATCCGCCTCTCCCAAGCGCTCCTCCACAACGACCAGTTGGAGGAGGCCGTGCGCACCGTCGAGGCCGAGGCGGCACGCCACGAACCGGGACCCGTCCGGATGCGCTTGCAGGCCGTGCACTTCATGTGGGAGGGCATCCACGGCGAGGCCGCGGCGCCGGGCCGCTCCCAGCGGCTCGCCGACCTCGCCCGGACCTGCACCGGCCGCGACAACTCCGAACGGGCCCTGCTGATCCTGCGCGGATTCGACGCGATGACGCACGGCGAGAGCGCCGAGGAGGTCGTCGAGCTGTGCGATCGGGCCCTGGTCAACGGCCGTCTGGCGCCGGGACTCGGCTGGACCGACACCGAGTGGGGCATCGAACTGCTGATGATGCTGGGCAGTGCGTACGCCTACGCCGACCGCCTCGACCGTGCCGAGAGCCTGTTCGCCGAGGCGCTGCGCTCCTACACCACCGCGCGCTGGAGCGGCGGCCACCTCTCCCTGGCGAACGCGTATCTCGGTCTCGCCTACCGCAGACAGGGCCGGCTGAAGGACGCGGAGACCATCCTGCGCGACTCGCTGGAACTGGCCGAGCGGGTCGGCCGACGGCTGCCCCTGCACTGGTCGGCGAGCTGCGGACTCGTCGACACACTGCTGGCCCGCGGCCGGGTCGAGGAGGCCTGGACGGTCGCCGAGCAGTACGGTTTCGCGCCGCCCTATCCGTCGACCATCGTGCTGCCCGACACCCGCTCCGTGCGCGGCCGTCTGCTGCTCGCCGTCGGCCGCACCGAGGAGGGCATCAACGAACTGGAGGCCGCCGAGAAGGCCGCCGCCTCCCGCGGCGGCCACAACCCGGTGCTCGCCACCTGGGCCGTCGACCTGGCCAGGGCGCTCGCCGTGACGGACCCGGCCCGCGCCGCCCAACTGGTCACCGACGCCCGTCGGCAGGCCGAGCGGTTCGGCACGGACACGGCGATAGGCGAGGCTCTGCGGTGTGCGGCGGCGCTGGAGACCGGGCAGCGCGCGGTGCGTCTGGCCGCCCAGGCCGTGGCGTATCTGGAGGCATCGCCCTGCCAGTACGAGCATGCGGCGGCCCGTATCGACTACGGCATCGCGGTCCGTTCGGCCGCCGAACTCAACCGGGGCCTGTCACTGGCGCGTTCATGCGGCGCGGACGGACTGGTGGCACGGGCCGAGGAGGCACTGGAGACGGCGAGCGTGCCCCACTGACCGTGCCGGCGGCGCCGACGGGGGCTGCCCCCGCCGACGGGTGCCGCCCTCGCCGATGGGCACGCAGATGCGTCCGCAGCGCGGTCGGCATGGCCCGCGGGCACTGGGCGGGCGCCAGACGCTCGGCCCCGGGGATCTCGACGAGCGCGGCGCCGACGCACCGCGTCCGCGATCTCCCGCAGATGGGCGGGCGGGGTCGCGGGGGCCTCTCGGCCCGTGATCAGCAGCGTGCGCACGGAGATCCCCGTCGGCCGGTCCCGCAGGTCGAACGCGGCGAGAGCGTCGCAGCAGGCGGCGTATGCTGCCGGGTCGGCGTCCCGCTGGCCCCGGAGCAGCCGCGGCACGGTGAGACTCCGCGTGAAACGGAGGGCCCCGGCGTTCTCCGCCAGCCGCTGAACGCCCTCCCGGCGGACCCGCTCGGCCCGCTCCCGGCCAGGGACCGGCGCCGTCGAAGTGGGCGGAGGAGCAGCGCGGCGCGGACCGAGTGCCACGGTTCCGCGCGTCGGGCGCCGGGCGCCGGCGAGCGTCGGCCCGCTGCCTTCAACCCGAAGGCGGTCGGCACGGCATGTTGGGCCGACGTGCGTCCCGGTATCGGTGCGTCGCGGTGCTCGGCGGCCGGCCGATCAGAGCCCGCTCCGTCCGGGCGAGGTCGGCTGGCACAGGCACAGGCACAGGCACAGGCAAGGCATCGGCACCGGCAAGGCATCGGCACAGGCACCGGCAAGGCATCGGCACAGGCACCGGCACCGGCAAGGCACCGGCACCGGCGCCAGGGCCCGCACGGCGACCGGCGTCGTCGCCGTGTCCAGGATGCCCTGGCTGGTGGCGCGCCCCGGTGGACGTACGGCCCGTACTCCTCGCCGACCGCCGCGGTCGACTCGGCGAGGGGAACACCGGGTTCCCGCCGCCCCGGGCGCGGTCGGCGAGGGCACAGGTCGAAGCGGGCGGTCCCGGCGGCCACGGTCACCGCCCGCGCGGCCTCGGCCGGAGCGAGCCCCAGCCTGGCCTGGGCGCAGGCCAGCGCGGCCTCCGCATCCCCTGCCCGATGGTTCGGCCCCTGCCCGATGGTTTCGATCGGGCGCGTCGGCCACGCCGGTCGGCCGAGCCGCCCCTCGGACGGGCGCGCGCCGTGCGTCAGTCCTGTGGGCCGAGGATCTCCGCGAGGTCGTAGCCCACCGGTTCCTCCAGCTGGGCGTAGGTGCAGCTCTCGGCGGTGCGATCCGGGCGCCAGCGGCGGAAGCGGGCGGTGTGCCGGAAGCGGGCCCCGTTCTCCATGTGGTCGTACGCCACCTCCGCCACCCGCTCCGGCCGCAGCGGCACCCAGGACAGGTCCTTCCTGCCCGACCAACGGCTCGGTGCCCCGGGCAGCCGGGCCGTCTCGTGCGCGGACTCCTCGGACCAGGCCGCCCACGGGTGTCCGGCCACATCCGTCATCCGCAGCGGCTCCAGTTCCTCGACCAGCTCCGCGCGCCGCTTCATCGAAAACGCGGCGGACACGCCCACGTGCTGGAGCGTGCCGCGGTCGTCGTACAGGCCCAGCAGCAGCGAACCCACCACCGGGCCGCTCTTGTGAAAGCGGTAGCCGGCCACCACGACATCCGCTGTGCGCTCGTGCTTGATCTTGAACATCGCCCGCTCGTCCTGCCGGTAACGCCCGGCCGGGGGCTTGGCGATGACACCGTCCAGGCCCGCGCCCTCGTACTGCTCGAACCAGCGCCGCGCCACGTCGATGTCCGTGGTCGCAGGCGCCAGGTGCACGGGCGCCGTCGTGCCGGACAGCGCCCGCACCAGGAGCGCCCGCCGGTCCGTCAGCGGCACGTCCAGCAGCGACTCGTCGTCCAGCGCCAGCAGATCGAAGGCGACGAACGAGGCGGGCGTCCGCTCGGCGAGCATGCGCACCCGGGAGTCGGCCGGGTGGATGCGCTCGGTCAGCGCGTCGAAGTCCAGTCGGCCGTTCAGGGCGATCACGATCTCCCCGTCCAGCACGCACCGCTTGGGCACCCGCTCCTTGAGCGCCGCCACCAGTTCGGGAAAATACCTGGTCAGCGGCTTGCCGGTGCGGCTGCCCAGCTCCATCTCGGGACCGTCGCGAAACACGATGGCACGAAAACCGTCCCACTTCGCCTCGTAGTGCATGTCCGGCGGGATGCCCGCCACCGCCTTGGCGAGCATCGGCTTCACGGGCGGCATGACCGGCAGCTCCATGGTCCGATTCTGCGCGTGTGCGTGGCATCGCGCATACGCCGGGTGCGTCCCGGTGTGCGAGGTGTGCGCGCTACGCCTACCGTGGCCGCATGGGTGACGCGGTGGAACTGGAGGCGGGCGGCCGGACGGTACGGCTGTCCAGCCCGGACAAGGTCTTCTTCCCGGAGCGCGGTTTCACCAAGCTGGACCTCGCCCAGTACTACCTGGCGGTCGGCCCCGGCATCCTGCGCACCCTGCGCGACCGCCCCACCACCCTGGAGCGCTACCCCGAGGGAGTGACCGGCGAGTCCTTCTTCCAGAAGCGGGCGCCCAGGAACATGCCCGACTGGATCCCGACCGCTCACATCACCTTCCCCAGCGGTCGCAGCGCCGACGAGATGTGTCCCACCGAGGAGGCCGCCGTCGTGTGGGCGGCGCAGTTCGGCACGCTCACCTTCCACCCCTGGCCGGTGCGCCGCGACGACGTCGACCGGCCCGACGAACTGCGCATCGACCTCGACCCGCAGCCCGGCACCGACTTCGCCGACGCCGTCCGCGCCGCCCACGAACTACGCGCGGTCCTCGACGAGTTCGGCGGACTGCGGGGCTGGCCCAAGACCTCCGGCGGACGCGGACTGCATGTCTTCGTACCGATCGAACCGCGCTGGACCTTCACTCAGGTACGGCGCGCGGCCATCGCCGTGGGACGCGAACTGGAACGCCGGATGCCGGACCGGGTGACGATCAAGTGGTGGAAGGAGGAGCGCGGCGAGCGCATCTTCGTCGACTACAACCAGACCGCACGCGACCGCACCATCGCCTCCGCCTACTCCGTGCGCCCCCGCCCCTACGCCCCGGTCTCGGCCCCGCTGCGCTGGTCCGAGGTGGACGAGGTCCAGCCTCTGGACTTCGACCTCGCGACCATGCCCGCGCGCTTCGCCGAACTGGGCGATGTGCACGCGGACATGGACGACCACGCCTTCTCCCTGGACGCCCTGCTCGACCTGGCGCGCCGGGACGAGCACGAGCACGGCCTGGGGGACCTGCCGTACCCGCCCGAGTACCCGAAGATGCCGGGGGAGCCCAAGCGGGTGCAGCCGAGCCGGGCGCGCAAGGAGAAGCCGGCCGGGTCCTGACGGCCGGCCGGCTCCTGTACCGCGTGGCTCCCGTGCCGCATGGTTCCTGTGCCGCGTGGCTCCCGTGCCGCGCGGTTCCTGTGCCGCATGGTTCCCGTGTCGCGTGGCTCCTGTCTGCGCTGTTCCCCGGTACTCCGCCGCCCTACAGGTCCTTGATCCGGATGTCCCGGTAGGAGATCACATCCGTCGTGCTGTGCACCTGCAGTCCGACGTAGCCGGAGGCGAACCGCCGTCCGTCGGTGCCCGGGTCGTCCGAGCGGGGCGGGGAGAAGTCCTGGCCGCCGATGTTGTCGAACTCGTTGATCAGCACGCCGTTGCGGTAGACGGAGTAGTGCTGGTCGACCACGCGGATCTCGTAGTCGTTCCAGGTGCCCTTCTGCGTCACCCCGGCGCCGGCCAGCCCGACCCGGTCGAAGCCGTAGACCGAGCCGGTCTTGTACATGTCGCCGTCGGGCCGGTCGAGCACCTGCACCTCGTGCCCGAACTTGATGGCGACCCACTCCGGCCGTGACTCCTCCGGATGGTCGTGGACCTGCGGGAAGCGCACGAACACACCGGAGTTGGCGTTGCCTGTGCCCGGAGCGTCGTCACGCCACTGGAGCCGCAGCGAGAAGTCGCCGTACTTGCGCTGCGGATACCACAGCATGCCCAGGCCGTCCTTGCTGGTGCCGCTGGTGATCGACCCGTCGCCGTTCAGCGCGAACGAACCGCCGCCCACGTGGTCCCACTTGGCGAAGGTACCGGCGGTGCCGTCCAGGATCGTGCGGTAGCCCGTGGTCTGGCCCGGCTTGCCGATGTCGGACTGGCGGGCGGCCTTCTGGATGGCGTTGTACTCGCGCTGGTCGATCACCCCTTCCTTGCGGAGCCGGTCCAGGACCGTCCTGACATGCTTGAGGAACAGCGCCTGGGACGTCCACTCCTTCTCGTCCTCGATCAACTCGTTGACGCGGCACCGGTTGTTGGTGACCCGGTTCGGCACGCCCGTGTCGACCGTGCCCACGATCACCGTCAACCGCTCGTCGTACTCGGGGCAGTTGGGCGCGGGCACGCCGCCGCCTGCGACGACCGTGAAGCTGACGGTCCGCGGCTCGGAGGTGTTGCCGGCCTTGTCGCTCGCCCGGTACGTCACGGTGCGCGCACCGGCCCGGTCCACCACCACGGGGGTGGTGTACGCCAGATAGGGCCCGCCGTCGAGCGAGTACTCGATGCCGGCCACCCCGGAACCGCCCTCGTCCGTGGCGGTCACGGTCACCTTGGCGTTGCCCACGTACGCCCCGTCCGAGTTCCGCGTGCCGTCGACGCTCACGCCGGTGACCGGCGCGGTGGTGTCCTGCGGCGGCGCGGAGACCACGGTGAACTCCACGCTTCTGTCGGCGGACACATTGCCCGCCTTGTCCGTGGCCCGGTAGCGGACGGTGTGGGAGCCGGTCTGATGCACCATCACCGGTCCGCTGTACGGCTGCCAGGCGCCCGCGTCGACCGCGTACTCGATGGTGTTGACGCCGGTCCCGGTGTCCGAGGCGGAGACCGTGACCGTCGCCATGTCGATATAGGAACCGTCGGCGGTGTGTTCACCGCTGACCGTCGCCGAGGTCTGCGGCGGGGTCGTGTCGTTGGAGGGCGGGGCGACGACGGTGAACTCCACGTTCTTCTCCGCGGCCACGTTGCCCGCCTTGTCGGTCGCCCGGTAGCGCACGGTGTGGCCGCCCACCTGGTCGATCACCACGGCGGCGGTGTACGGCTGCCAGGCGCCCTCCTCGCCGATCGCGTACTCGACCCGGTCCACGCCGGAGCCCTCGTCGGTGGCGGCGATCGACACGCTCGCCGAACCGACGTACTCGCCCTGCGCGTTGCGGGTGCCGTCGACCCGCGCCGAGGTCTCGGGCGCCGTCGTGTCCGAGCCGCCGCCCTCGGTCACCACCAGGACGCCCTGCATCTGGCCGTGGCCGGGGATGGTGCAGTGGTAGAAGTAGCGGCCCGGGGTCAGGGTGACCTCGGCGGTGTGCCGGCCGCCCTGGTCGTCGAAGGGGTTGGCGAGGATGTTGATCTGGACGTCGTCGTTGTACTCCGGGTCCGTGGTCACGAAGGTCAGCGTGTGCGGCATGCCGGTGGTGTTGCCGGTCGCCGCGCTGTTCTCGAAGACGATCGTGGCCTGCCCAGCGACCGCCGTCTTGGGCGCCGAGCGGTATGCGGTGATGTCGTCGCCCGCCGTCCAGGTGAGCACCTGCTCGGCCGCCGCCGGGGCGTCGTCGCGCCCGGTGGCGGGGGTCGCCTGGAGTCCGAGCAGGACGAGGACGGCGGCCAGCAGCGCCGTCAGCAGTCTTCGTCGCCGTGTCACTGTGCCCCCCTGGCGAGTTGGTCGGCAGGCGGTGTCGGACCGCCGCCGGTGTAGGTCACCCGCCACAGCGCCGACTTGCCGTCCGAGGTGAAGAAGCCGCGCCCGTAGTCGAGGACGTACAGCGCGCCGTCCGGACCGAACTTCCAGTCCATGAGGTTCTTGATGCCGTCGTTGCCGATCGGCACGATCTTCTTCAGGGACTCCGAGTGCACCGGCAGCCCGCCGTCGCCCTGGGTCCTCGGATCCATCAGCACGGCGTTGCGCGGCTGGTCGGCGTCGTAGAAGTCGCCGATGAACCACTTGCCGTCCCAGTACGCGGGCCACTTCACGGCGCTGTCGCTTCTCGCGTCGTAGCGGTAGACGGGACCGTTCATCGCGGCCTGCCCGCCGCCCTTGAGCCATGGCAGCCGGTAGGTGGCCTCCTCCTTCTTGTACGAGGGGATTCCGTTCGCGTCACGCGGGTAGTCCGGGCCGCCGCCCTGCGGCGAGTACCAGACGTTGTTGCCGGTCACCGGGGGGACGTTGACGAGCCCGTCGTTGTTCGGCGACTCGTTCTTCGGGTGGTCGCAGTCGTACCAGCCCAGCGGCTTCGACGGGTCGGGCAGGTTACGGTCCCGGTAGGGCTGTTTGTTGCCCATGCAGTACGGCCAACCACGGTTGCCCGCCTCGGTGATGACGGCGAACGTGTCGTACTTGGCCGGACCCCAGGTGGTCGACGGCTCGCCCGCGTCCGGGCCGACCCAGCCCGCGTACAGGACGTCCGTCGCCCTGTCGACGAAGATGCGCGCGGGGTTGCGCACCCCCATCACATAGATCTCGCCGCGTGTCTTGCCGCCGCCCTCGTCGGTCTCCTCGCCGGTGAAGAGATTGCCCTCCGGCAGGGTGTACGTCCCGTCTGGCTCCGGGTGGATGCGCAGGATCTTGCCGTTGAGGTTGTTGGTGTTGCCCGCGGTGCGGCGCGCGTCGGCGAAGGACACGCCCTTGTAGCTCGGCTGCGGGTTGTTGCCGGAGTATCCGCCTGTGAACCCGCTGGAGTTGTTGTCGCCGGTCGCGATGTACAGATTGCCCTGGGAGTCCCAGGTCATTCCGCCGCCCGCATGGCAGCAACTGTGCACCTGCACCGGCCACTTGAGCAGAACCTTCTCGCTGCTCAGGTCGAGCTTGTCGGTGGCGAGGTCGAGGGTGAAGCGGGAGACGCGCCGCTCCGCCGTCTGTGTGTCGCGGTCGAGCCGCGAGTGCGGCGTGTAGTGCAGGTACACCCAGCCGTTCTGCTCGAAGCGCGGGTCGAGCTCGATGCCGAGCAGCCCCTCCTCGACCTTCGTCAGCTCGTCGCCGCCGCCCTTGTTGCCGAAGACCGTCAACTCCCCGGCCAGGGTGACCTTCTTGGTCTTCGGGTCGTAGACATGGATCTGCCCCTTGCCCTTGCCCACGTCCGGGTTGTTCCAGTCGGTGATCACCGGCTGCGAGGAGTCCGCGCCGCCGCGGCCGATGTACAGCACCCGGCCGTCGGGCGCGGTGACCAGGCCGTGCGGCTCGCCGATCTGGTCGTTCTGCCCGGCCTGGTTGGGCTGGGTGAGGCGCTCGGCCCGGTAGTTGGCGTTGATGGTCGCCGTGCAGTCGGCCCGGCTGAGCCGCGTCGTCCACAGCAGGGCGCCGCGCAGATGGGCACGGAAGTCGGTCTCGTCGTACGACGAGACGGTGCCGCCCATGCCGGTGTAGAAGGACCGGCCGCCGTCGTAGTCCCGGCACCAACTGACCGGGTGGTCCGCGCCGTTGGCGCTCGCCCCGGGCCGGTACGTCGACTCGCGCACCCGGGCCACCGTGTGCACGTCACCGGACGGGTTCTTCACCCAGTTGAACCACTGGTCCGGCCGCTTCCACTGGAGCGGCAGGTCCTGGGTGGCCGGATGCCGGCGGTCGCCCACCTCGACCGTGGCCCGCTGGACCGCCGCCGGGCTGGAGGCGGCCGGGCGGGCGCCGATCAGACCGGTGAACCAGTCCGAGTACGGCTCGGCGCGGGCCGCGTCATGGATGCCGACGAATCCGCCGCCCGCCTCCATATAGGTCTCAAGCCCGGCCTCCTGGGCGGGATCGAGGACATCGCCGCCGCCGGTCAGGAAGACGACGGAGTTGAAACGGCCGAGCTTTGTCGCGTCGGTGAACACGGCGGCGTCGCCCGTGGCCTCGACGGTGAAGCGCTCTGCCGCCGGGCCGGACAGACCGAGCTTCTCGATCGCCTCGATCCCGGCGTTCACCAGCGGTGACTCGTCCCCGGCGGTCGCGGAGCCATAGAAGAGCAGCACCCTTACGTTCGCGCCGCCCGGCGGCGACTTGATCGACATCGTTGTCAGGGACGGGTCCGGGTCCGGCCGCGCGCTGGCGGCCGGACCCGAGAGCAGTCCGGCCGCGACGACACCCGCGGTCACGGTGGCCGCCCAGGTCCGTCTCCTTCTGCTTCTTGCGCTCAACCCTCGTAAGTGCATGGGCACCTCCTCGGTCACGGCAACAGCGCCAAGAACGCCAAGAAAGCTAGAGCCCTTTGCATGGTTCGCCAATACCTATGGCCGCAATCAAACGAACTTTGTCCTGGCAGTGGATAAACGGCCGAGGGGCGGGTACCGTCGCACAGGTTCATCACAGGTACGCCTCCGCAAAGTCCTTACCAGGGTGGGGAGTTCCGCATGGACAGACGCGCGTTCAACCGGAGGGTGCTGCTGGGTGGCGCGGTGGTCGCGACATCGTTGTCCCTGGCGCCAGAGGCCGTCAGCGCCCTCCCGCCGCCGCGCACCGCACCGGCCGGCGGCGAGGTCAGACACATCAAGCTCTACGCCGAGAAGCTCGCCGACGGGCAGCTGGGCTATGGCTTCGAGAAGGGCAAGGCGACGGTCCCCGGACCGCTCATCGAGCTGAACGAGGGCGACACGCTGCACATCGAGTTCGAGAACACCATGGACGTGACCGCGAGCCTGCACGTCCACGGCCTCGACTACGAGATCTCCAGCGACGGCACCAAGTTGAACAAGAGCGATGTCGAGCCCGGCGGCACCCGCACCTACACCTGGCGCACCCATGCGCCCGGACGCCGGGCGGACGGCACCTGGCGCTCCGGCAGCGCCGGCTACTGGCACTACCACGACCATGTCGTCGGCACCGAGCACGGCACCGGCGGCATCCGCAAGGGCCTGTACGGTCCGGTGATCGTGCGCCGCAAGGGCGACATCCTGCCCGACCGCACGCACACCATCGTCTTCAACGACATGACCATCAACAACCGTCCGCCGCACACCGGACCCGACTTCGAGGCGACGGTCGGCGACCGGGTCGAGTTCGTGATGATCACGCACGGCGAGTACTACCACACCTTCCATATGCACGGTCACCGCTGGGCGGACAACCGCACCGGAATGCTCACCGGCCCCGACGACCCCAGCCAGGTGATCGACAACAAGATCGTGGGCCCTGCCGACTCCTTCGGCTTCCAGGTGCTCGCGGGGGAGGGCGTAGGCGCGGGCGCGTGGATGTACCACTGCCATGTCCAGAGCCACTCGGACATGGGGATGGTGGGCCTGTTCCTGGTCAAGAAGCCGGACGGGACGATTCCCGGATACGAGCCGCACGCATCGCATGCGTCCCACGCGCCGGACGATCCGCACGCGTCGAACTCATCGAAGTCATCGGACTCGTCGAAGTCGTCGGACTCGTCGGACGAGCCCCACGCCGCGCACAAGCACTGAGCGCTCTGCCGGGGGACGTTGATGCGCCGTCGTTCGTCCGCGGCGGCGTCATGGCCGGTCGCGCAGTTCCCCGCGCCCCTGCGGGGCACCCAGAACGCCCCTGGGGCGTGCGCCGCTCACTCCTGTGGGGGCTCGCCGCGGATCACCGCGAAGCGGGCACCCTGGGGGTCGGCGATCCGGGCCATGCGGCCGACGCCGTCCACGGTGGTGGCGGGCATCCGGACCGTGCCGCCCAGGTCCAACGCCTTCGCGACCACCGCGTCCGGGTCCTCGACCCCGAAGTACGGCAGCCAGTACGCTCCGGCCGCCGCCTCCACGGGGTCGTCGGCCAGCGGGACGATCCCGCCGAACATCGCCTCCTCCCCGCCCTCGGCCGGATTGACGCACGTGTACGCGCCGCCGGGAAAGGGCACGGCCGATGTCTCCAGGCCGAGGGTCCGGGAGTAGAACGCGGCGGCCGCCGCGACATCCGGTGTGTACAGCTCGACCCAGCACAGCGAACCGGCCTTGCCCGCCATGCCCATGCCCTTCAGCCGCTCGGGCTGCCAGACCCCGAACGGCACACCCGCGGTGTCGACCAGCACCGCCATGCGGCCCTGCCCCAGCACGTCCATCGGCGGGCAGAACACCCGGCCGTGCGCCCGCTCGGCCGCATCCGCGGTGGCCTGCGCGTCCCCGCTCTGGAAGTACACCGTCCAGGAGGTCGGTCCCTGCTCCGCCGCGATCGGCGCACCGCCGGCGACGGCTGTGCCGTCCAGCTCGAAGAAGCCGTAGCCGCCGGCTTCGGGGCCCGCCGACCGGAACCGCCAGCCGAAGAGACCGCCATAGAAGGCGGCGGTGCCGTCGATGTCGGACGTGGCGACGTCGATCCAGTTCGGAGCGCCGTCGACGAAACGGGTGGTGAGCATCTTCGCCCTCCTCGGAAAGGTCCCGTCCTGTGCACAGCCGAGTCTCGCACCGCCCACTGACAAGCGCCGCCCCAGCGCCGCCGCCCGCCGGACCGACCCGCGGTCACCGAGGGTGACCGTAGGGAATCCCATGGTTCTCCCCGGCTCCCGCGCGCCGCCGTGCGCCACGGCCCCTTTGCGGCGCATCATCGGGGCGGCCGGAGGCCCTGGGCCGGGCGTTGAGCCGACGTTGATCGAACGTTTTTCACCGGACGGCACCATCCTGGCCATGCACTTCGACACGATCACCGCGCCCGACCTCACCTGGCAGCAGGGGGCGTTGTGCGCGCAGACCGGGGCCGATTTCTTCTTCCCCGAGCCCGGCAGCTCCGTACGCGAGGCGAAGCGGATCTGCGACTTGTGCCCGATCCGCTCCGCCTGCCTGGAGTACGCGCTGGACCACGACGAGCGCTTCGGTGTCTGGGGCGGTCTGTCGGAGAAGGAACGGCTGGAGCTGCGGCGTACGTCCCGCTGAACCGGCGCGGGCCGCCACCCCCGCGCCGGCCTCTCTCCGGCTGCCCGGCTTCCTGATCTTTGGCCCTCGGGGACCGTAGTCGCGGGCCGGGTTCCGCCGGGAGATAGATTGATCGCCATGAGTGACAACGTGTACTTCGACATCACGATCGACGAGCAGCCTGCCGGCCGGATCGTGTTCAGGCTCTTCGACGACGTGGTGCCCCGCACCGCCGAGAACTTCCGGCAGCTCGCCACCGGCGAGCCCGGCTTCGGCTACGCCGGATCGGTGTTCCACCGGGTGATACCCGACTTCATGCTGCAGGGCGGTGACTTCACCGAGGGCAACGGCACCGGCGGCAAGAGCATCTACGGCGGCACCTTCGAGGACGAGAACTTCTCCCTCAGGCACGACCGTCCCTACCTGCTGAGCATGGCGAACAGGGGGCCGGACACCAACGGCTCGCAGTTCTTCGTCACCACGGTCGTCACCGACTGGCTGGACGGCAAGCACGTGGTCTTCGGCGAGGTCGTCGAGGGGCAGGAGATCGTGGACAAGGTCGAGGGCCTCGGCAGCCACAACGGCCGGACCCGCGCGACGATCAAGATCGCCGACAGCGGCGTCTGCTGAACTCCGGCCCCCGGCCCCGGCTCCGTCCTGCTGCGGTCATGCGTCGCGGCATGACGCCATAGGACGTGGAGCGCGGGACGCGGCCCGTGGGCAGGGCGCACCGGGAGTTCGGTGCGCCCCCCGGGGGGTGGCCGTCAGACGGTAGCCGCCCGCGCCGCCATGCGGGCCTTGCGCGCGGCCAGCCGCTCGTCGAACCGCGCGGCCTCCGTGTCCAGGCCGTCGATGTACATCCCCAGTTCCTCCTGCGCCCGAAGCCCCTCGGGGCCGAGCCCGTCGATCGCCAGGACCTTCAGGAAGCGCAGGACGGGCTGGAGCACGTCGTCGTGGTGGATGCGCAGGTTGTAGACCTCGCCGATCGCCATCTGGGCGGCGGCGCGCTCGAAGCCGGGGATGCCGTGGCCGGGCATGCGGAAGTTCACGACGACGTCCCGGACGGCCTGCATCGTGAGGTCCGGCGCGATCTCGAAGGCCGCCTTCAGCAGATTGCGGTAGAAGACCATGTGCAGGTTCTCGTCGGTCGCGATCCGGGCCAGCATCCGGTCGCAGACCGGATCGCCCGACTGGCGACCGGTGTTGCGGTGCGAGATTCGGGTCGCCAGCTCCTGGAAGGCGACGTAGGCGATCGAGTGCAGCATCGAGTGCCGGTTGTCGGACTCGAAGCCCTCGCTCATGTGGGCCATCCGGAACTGCTCCAGCTTGTCCGGGTCCACCGCGCGTGAGGCGAGCAGATAGTCGCGCATCACAATGCCGTGCCGCCCCTCCTCGGCCGTCCAGCGGTGCACCCAGGTGCCCCAGGCGCCGTCCCGGCCGAAGAGCGTGGCGATCTCGTGGTGGTAACTGGGCAGGTTGTCCTCGGTCAGCAGGTTCACCACCAGAGCGATCCGGCCGACCTCGGTCACCTTCGACTGCCC
The DNA here is from genome assembly GCF_053601275.1 of Streptomyces sp. NPDC004752. NCBI lineage: Bacteria > Bacillati > Actinomycetota > Actinomycetes > Kitasatosporales > Streptomycetaceae > Streptomyces > Streptomyces sp. NPDC004752. The sequence goes on from NZ_JBSGBN010000047.1 coordinate 24,058, forward strand.
TTTGTCCCATGCCTCGCCGTCGTCGAAGACCCCGGGGAAGTTGCGGCCGTCGCTCCACGGCACGTACTCGTGCGGCATCCAGTCCTTGGCGGCCGTCAGATGGCGGTTGAGTTCGCCCTCGACCACTTCCTCCAGCGCGTACAGCAGCCGCGCATCGGTCCACACGGACGGGCTGCCGAGGTGGGGAGAGGTGATCGTCACAGGAACTCCAGGGGGACGCTGAACAGGGGGGAGTTGAACGGCTCGGACCGGCGAGCGGTGCCAGAAACCTACGTGATCGTAGGCTACGAGACCGTAGGTTACGAACCCGTAGGTTAAGCGTGGCGTAAAGAGCGCTGCTCAGGCGCCGTGCACAGGACAAGGCGGGGATACGAAAAGGCCCCGGGAACACCGAGATCCCGGTGTCGGCGGGGTGCCGGGCGGCGGATCAGGCGTACCGCTTCCGCAGCCGCACCGACAGACACATCACACAGCCCTCCGGCTTCTCGAACTCGCCGATGTCCACCGGGACCGCCTCGTGACCGAGGTCGGCCGGCAACTCCCGGGTCTTCGGGGCGTGACGAACACGGAGTCCGGGCAGCCGTCGGCCGGATCCACCTCGATCGTCTCCCCGCCGTGCGCGCGCAGCGTCCCGACGTACGCCTTCCACCGTCGGCGTTCCGCATCCAGCATGCGGCGCGGGTCCGCCGTCATGCGGGTCGGGACGGCGGGGGAAGACCCCCGCCGTCAGACCACGGCCCGCCGGGCCGTTCGGCCGCTCAACCGCCGACGCTAGGCGGGATACCCGACGGCCTCCGGTGTGATTTCTCTCAGTTCGCCGTCCTCCAGGAGCAGCCAGCGGGTGATGCCGGCCGACGTCAGGAACGGCACGTCATGACTGGCCACCAGCAGGGCACCCTCGTACGACTCCAGGGCCGTGGTGAGCTGCCGCGCGCTCGCCATGTCCAGGTTGTTCGTCGGCTCGTCCAGCATGAGGAGCTGGGGTGCGGGCTCCGCCAGCATCAGCGCGGCGAGCGCGGCCCGGAAGCGTTCCCCGCCGGACAGGGTGGCCGCCTTGCGGTCGGCCCGGGCGCCACGGAACAGGAACCGGGCCAGCCGGGCCCGGATCCGGTTGTCGGTGGCGCCCGGCGCATACCGGGCCACGTTCTCGGCGACGGTCCGCTCGCCGTCGAGGACGTCGAGCCGCTGCGGCAGGAAACGCAGCGGGACGTGCGCCGTCGCCTCGCCCGCCACCGGTGCCAGCTCCCCGGCGACGGTGCGCAGCAGCGTCGTCTTGCCCGCGCCGTTGCGGCCGAGCAGCGCGATCCGCTCGGGCCCGCGCACCTCAAGGACGCCGCCGACCCGCGCTCCGTACGTCAGCTCCAGGTTCCGCAGGGTGAGGACGCTCCGGCCCGGCGGGACGGCCGTGTACGGCAGGTCGACGCGGATCTCGTCGTCGTCGCGTACGGCCTCCGCCGCCTCGCCGAGCCGGTCCCTGGCCTCGGCCAGCCGCTCCTCGTGCAGGATGCGGTGCTTGCCCGCCGACTCCTGGGCGGCGCGCCTGCGTGCCCCCATGACGATCTTCGGCTCGCGTTTCTGCTCGAACATTTTCTGCCCGTACCGCTTGCGGCGGGCCAGCTTCACCTGGGCGTCGGCCAACTCGCGCTTCTGCCTGCGCACGTCGGCCTCCGCGACCCGCACCATGCGCTCGGCGGCCTCCTGTTCGGTGGCGAGGGCCTCCTCGTACGCCGAGAAGCCGCCGCCGTACCAGATGACCCGCCCGGCGCGCAGATCGGCGATCTGGTCGACCAGGTCGAGCAGTTCGCGGTCGTGGCTGACCACGACCAGCACGCCCGGCCAGGACGCGACGGCCGCGTACAGCCGTCGGCGCGCGTACAGGTCGAGGTTGTTGGTGGGTTCGTCGAGCAGCAGCGCGTCCGGGCGGCGCAGCAGCAGCGCGGCCAGCCGCAGCAGCACCGACTCGCCGCCGGAGACCTCGCCGACGGTCCGGTCGAGTCCGATGTGGCCGAGGCCGAGTGCGCCCAGGGTGGCGAGGGCGCGCTCCTCGACGTCCCAGTCGTCGCCGAGCGCCTCGAAGTGCTCCTCGGCCGCGTCGCCCGCCTCGATGGCGTGCAGCGCGGCCCGCCGGGCGGCGATGCCGAGGGTCTCGTCGACGCGGAGCGCGGTGTCGAGGGTGACGTTCTGCGGGAGGTAGCCGATCTCGCCCGTCACCCGGACGGTGCCGGCGGACGGGGTCAGCTCGCCGGCGATCAGCTTCAACAGGGTCGACTTCCCTGATCCGTTGACGCCGACGAGGCCGGTCCGGCCGGGGCCGAAGGCGAGGTCGAGGCCGTCGAGGACGGGGGTGCCGTCGGGCCAGGCGAAGGACAGGGAGGTGCAGGTGACGGAATGGCTGGGGGAAGCGGACACGGGGCCTCGCGGTTGCTTGGTGCGGTCAGGGCAAACGCGTATCGAGGCACCGCGGGGCGGCAACCGGGGTGACCGGGGCCATGGAAGAGCCCTGTGCCGGAGGACGGCTCGGACGCCGAGGTCGCACGCAACGCCCACACCTCTCAGGTGTGCGACGCGGTGACTCAGGACCTCAGACGAGCAACGTCCTTCTCCAATCGACGGCAACAGGACCACCGGAAACGCTACGAGGGGGGTCGGTGGCTGTCAACGCGATTAATCCGCTGAAGCGCCGTCGCGCGGCGTGGCGCGGCGGCCGTCAGGCGTCCCGTATCAGCTCGGCCAGGTCGTGGTCCAGGTCGAGTTGCAGGTGCTCAAGGCCGAGCGGCACCAGATCGCTCGTGGCCGTGAGGAACCGGCGTATCTCGGCGGAGTGGACGTGCACGACGGCCGTGCCCTCGGGGGCGTGGAACTCCAGGACGGTCCGCTCGTACCCGTACGGGCGCACGCGCACGTCGCCGTGTCCCTGCGGGCCGTGCAGGCCGTCCGCGAGGAGGTCGCGGGCGAACGTCCAGCAGACCTCCACCCCCTCCAGGGTGGCCGGGGCGGGGAAGGTCATGCGGATGGCGAACGGGTCGCGCCGGTCGTAGCGCAGCGTGGCGGGAATGCTGGGCATGCGCGGGGCTGCGGCGACGAGACGGGCCTCTACGGGCTGCTCGATGACGATGGACAACGCCTTGCTCCCTCGTGACGGCTGGACGAACGTCCGGGTGGATGAGACCTCGCACTGGATGAGACGACGGAACGGCCTCAATCGGGTACAGGTAACCCGAGTGACCTCTGTCACCGCGTTCATGCACCCGAGTTTCCGCGAGTCCCGGATCGCCCCCCCGCGCCGGGCGGGACGCACCTGCCCGGCGGCGGGGAGCAGGGGCGCGTGCAAGGGGGAGCGGCAGTACGAGGAGGCCGAACGGCGCACCGTCCATGGACCGCCGGACAAGACCATCGGACATGAGCCTCGGACATGAGCATCGGACATGAACAAGGGCGAGCTGCGACGGGCCCTCGGCGCCGGGCGGGCCGGGGTGCCCCGTACGCTCGTGCCCACCATGACGACCGTACCGACGCCCGCAGGCCCGCCCGCGACCGAGGATCAGGCCCGCGCCGTGCAGGACGAACTGCGCGGGCGGGTGGTGCTGGACGAGATCGGGCCGCCGCCCGGGACGGGCCGGGTCACCGGGGTCGACGTCGCCTACGACGACGAGCGCGACCTCGTCGCGGCGGCGGCCGTCACGCTGGACGCGGTCACCCTGGAGATAGTGGGCGAGGCGACCGCCGTCGGCCGGGTCTCCTTCCCGTACGTGCCCGGACTGCTGGCCTTCCGCGAGATCCCCACCGTGCTGGCCGCGCTCGACACGCTGCCCGGCCCGGCGGGCCTGGTCGTCTGCGACGGCTACGGACTGGCCCATCCGCGTCGCTTCGGGCTCGCCAGCCATCTGGGCGTGCTCACCGGCCTGCCCACGATCGGGGTCGCCAAGAACCCGTTCACCTTCACCTACGAGGAACCGGCGCAGGGGCGCGGCAGTGCCTCGCCGCTCCTCGCGGGCGGCGAGGAGGTCGGCCGCGCCCTGCGCACCCGGGAAGGCGTCAAGCCGGTCTTCGTCTCCGTCGGCCACCGCGTGAGCCTCGACAACGCCTGCGCCCACACGCTCGCGCTCACCCCGCGCTATCGGCTCCCGGAGACGACGCGACGCGCGGACGCGCTGTGCCGCCGGGCGCTTCAGGAGGCGACGATCCGCCACTCCCCGACCTCGCGGTACCCGGAGTCATAGACGGCCGAGCCGTCCCCGGCCTCAAGGGCGTAGTGACCGAGATTCCCGCCCCAGTACCGCAGGATCCGGCCCAGCTCACCCGCCCGGTCCAGAGCCGTCGCACTCTCGTCGACCGTGACCTCCAGAACGAACTTCACGTGTTCTCCCCTCCTTGGATCTACGACTTCGTATCCAGGACTTCGTATCCAGGACCTAGGGTCTCGGACTTCGCATCTCGGATTTCGTATCTCGGGCTTCCATTGTTTCATTCAAGTGCTTATTGGCACTTTTCCGCCCGAAACCCGAGCAGAAGCGCGACACGGCGCCGGAAAGTCTCAAATCGGGGTCACACCATCTGAGTACGCGTACGGATGCGGCGGCGCCGCCGCACGGGCAGGCTGGGCCGCATGACGACGCACTCCAGCCCGCGACCCGTGGCGCGGCACCCTCGGCCCACCGGGCGTGCCGCCGCGGTCGCGCTGGTCCTCGCCGTCCTGGCGGGGCTCGCCTGGACGGTCGCAATGATCTACACCCTGCTGTGGTGGGCCCTGTGAGGACCCGCTCCGGGCGCCGATCGTCCTCCGGAAGGTGATCACGTCCCGGCGCAGCCCGACTTGCGGGTAACGTGGCCAAGCGCTTGCTCTTCCGGCTTCCGGGTTCGGCCCTTGTGCCCGGTGGGGCGTGTTGCCGGCATCACTGCTGTTACATCGGTTGTGTCACATCGACTGGGGGCCGCCATGACGACGGCAGGGACGCCGATGCGGGGCGTCGGCCCGTTCGCCGCCATGCTCCTCGCCGACCTGGGCGCCGACGTCGTGCGCGTGGACCGGCCCGGCGGTCCGGGCCTCGCCGTCGACCCGGCACACGATGTCACCAACCGCAACAAGCGCTCGGTGATCGTCGATCTGAAGTCCGCGGACGGCCCGGCCCGCGTCCTCGATCTGGCCGAACGCGCGGACATCCTGATCGAGGGCAATCGCCCGGGCGTCGCCGAGCGCCTCGGCGTCGGCCCCGCGGTCTGCCAGGCCCGCAATCCACGGCTGGTCTACGGCCGGATGACCGGCTGGGGACAGCAGGGCCCGCTCGCCCAGCGGGCCGGCCATGACGTGGCCTACATCGCCGTCACCGGCGCCCTCGGCCTGATCGGCGGCCCGGACGAGCCCCCGGCCGTCCCCGCCAACCTGGTCGGCGACTACGCGGGCGGCTCCCTCTACCTGGTCGTCGGTGTGCTCGCCGCGCTCCACCACGCGCGCGTGACCGGCATCGGCCAGGTCGTCGACGCGGCCGTCGTCGACGGCACCGCCCACCTCACCGCGATGATCCACGGCATGCTCGCCGCCGGCGGCTGGCAGGACCGCCGCGCCGCCAACCTGCTGGACGGCGGCTGCCCGTACTACGGCACGTACGAAACCGCCGACGGCGCGTACATCGCGGTCGGCGCCCTGGAACAGCGGTTCTACGAGGAGTTCCTGCGGCTGCTCGGCCTCGACGACCTGATCCCGGCCCACCAGGACCGGACCCGGTGGGGCGAGCTGCGCGAGCGGGTCACCGCCCGCTTCAAGTCCCGTACCCGCGACGAGTGGACGGCCGTCTTCGAGGGCTCCGACGCGTGCGTGGCCCCCGTCCTGTCGCTGCGCGAGGCCCCCCGCCATCCGCACCTCGCCGCCCGGGGCACCTTCACCGAGCACGGCGGCATCACCCAGCCGGCCCCGGCGCCCAGGTTCTCCGCGACCCCGACCGCCGTCCGTACCGGCCCCGCGCTGCCGGGCACCGGCACCACGGACGTGGCCCGCGACTGGGACGTGCCGCGGCTGCTCTGCGACCCCGCCGCGGACGACGCATGATGGAACCGCCGTTCCCTCTCGACCGCGCGCCCGGCCCGGCGCGCCCGGGCGAGACCGCCGAGCACCGGCCGTGACACCCCTGGCCGCCCCGAACATCGCTCCGAAATCCTCGTGGAAAGGCTTGCCAGTGAGCACCGAAGCGTACGTGTACGACGCGATCCGCACCCCGCGCGGCCGCGGCAAGGCGAACGGTGCCCTGCACGGCACGAAGCCCATCGACCTGGTCGTCGGCCTCATCCAGGAGATCCGCGCCCGCTTCCCCGGTCTCGACCCGGCGGCCATCGACGACATCGTGCTCGGCGTGGTCGGCCCGGTCGGCGACCAGGGCTCGGACATCGCCCGCATCGCCGCGATCGCGGCCGGACTGCCGGACACGGTGGCGGGCGTCCAGGAGAACCGCTTCTGTGCGTCCGGTCTCGAAGCCGTCAACCTGGCCGCCGCCAAGGTCCGTTCCGGCTGGGAGGACCTGGTGCTCGCCGGCGGCGTCGAGTCGATGTCCCGGGTGCCGATGGCCTCCGACGGCGGCGCCTGGTTCAACGACCCGATGACCAACCTCGCCGTCAACTTCGTGCCGCAGGGCATCGGCGCCGACCTGATCGCCACCATCGAGGGCTTCACCCGGCGCGACGTGGACGAGTACGCCGCGCTCTCCCAGGAACGCGCGGCCACCGCCTGGAAGGAGGGCCGCTTCGCCCGCTCCCTCGTCCCGGTCAGGGACCGCGGCGGACTCGTCGTCCTCGACCACGACGAGCACCCGCGCCCCGGCACCACCGCGGACTCGCTGGCCAAGCTGAAGCCGTCGTTCGCCGACATCGGCGAGCTGGGCGGCTTTGACGCCGTCGCCCTGCAGAAGTACCACTGGGTCGAGAAGATCGACCACGTCCACCACGCGGGCAACTCCTCCGGCATCGTGGACGGCGCCGCCCTGGTCGCGATCGGCTCCCGGGAGACCGGCGAGCGCCACGGCCTCACCCCCCGTGCGCGGATCGTCTCCGCCGCCGTGTCCGGCTCGGAGCCCACCATCATGCTCACCGGGCCCGCGCCCGCCACCCGCAAGGCCCTCGCCAGGGCCGGGCTGACCATCGACGACATCGACCTGGTCGAGATCAACGAGGCGTTCGCGGCCGTCGTCCTGCGGTTCGTCAAGGACATGGGCCTGTCCCTGGACAAGGTCAACGTCAACGGCGGCGCCATCGCCCTCGGTCACCCGCTCGGCGCCACCGGCGCCATGCTCCTCGGCACCCTCGTCGACGAACTGGAACGCCAGGACAAGCGGTATGGCCTCGCCACGCTGTGCGTGGGCGGCGGCATGGGCATCGCCACGATCGTCGAGCGCGTCTGACACCCTGCGGATCACGAGACCTCCACGGAGACCCCTGCCATGACCGAGAGCACCGCCATCCGCTGGGAGCAGGACGACACCGGCGTCGTCACCCTCGTCCTGGACGACCCGAACCAGTCCGCGAACACCATGAACCAGGCGTTCCGCGACTCCCTCGCCGCGATCACCGACCGGCTGGAGGCCGAGCGGGACTCCATCCGCGGCATCATCGTCACCTCAGCCAAGGAGACCTTCTTCGCGGGCGGCGACCTGCGCGACCTGATCCGGGTCACGCCCGAGACCGCTCAGGAACTGTTCGACGCCGGCCTCGCCGTCAAGCGGCAGCTGCGCCGCATCGAGACCCTCGGCAAGCCCGTCGTCGCCGCGATCAACGGCGCGGCCCTGGGCGGCGGCTACGAACTGGCCCTGGCCTGCCATCACCGGATCGCCCTCGACACCCCCGGCACCAGGATCGGCTGCCCCGAGGTCACCCTCGGACTGCTCCCCGGAGGCGGCGGCGTCGTCCGCACCGTGCGCCTGCTGGGCATCGCCGACGCCCTGCTGAAGGTGCTGCTGCAGGGGACCCAGTACACCGCGCGCCGCGCCCAGGAGAACGGCCTCGTCCACGAGGTCGCCGACACCCCCGAGGAACTGCTCGCGAAGGCCCGCGCGTTCATCGACGCCAACCCCGAGTCCCAGCAGCCCTGGGACCGGCCCGGCTACCGCATCCCGGGCGGTACCCCGGCGAACCCGAAGTTCGCGGCAAATCTGCCCGCCTTCCCCGCCACGCTCCGCAAGCAGACGGCCGGCGCCCCCTACCCGGCGCCGCGCCGCATCCTCGCCGCCGCCGTGGAGGGATCCCAGGTCGACTTCGAGACGGCCCAGGTCATCGAGGCCCGCTACTTCGTGGAGCTGGCCGTCGGACAGACCGCGAAGAACATGATCCAGGCGTTCTTCTTCGACCTCCAGGCCGTCAACTCCGGCGCCAACCGCCCCCAGGGCACCGCCCCCCGCGAGGTGCGCAGGGTCGCCGTCCTCGGCGCCGGGATGATGGGCGCGGGCATCGCCTACGCATGCGCCCGCGCGGGCATCGACGTCGTCCTCAAGGACGTCTCCCTCAAGGCCGCCCTCAAGGGCAAGGGCTACTCCGAGAAGCTGTGCGCCAAGGCCGTCGCCAAGGGCCGTACCACGCAACAGAAGGCGGACGCCCTGCTCGCCCGCATCACCCCTACCGGCGAGACACAGGACCTGGCGGGCTGCGACGCGGTCGTCGAGGCCGTCTTCGAGGACCCCGCGCTCAAGCACAAGGTGTTCCAGGAGATCGAGGACGTCCTCGCCCCCGACGCGCTGCTGTGCTCCAACACCTCCACCCTGCCGATCACCGCGCTCGCCGAGGGCGTCCGGCGCCAGGCCGACTTCATCGGACTGCACTTCTTCTCGCCGGTCGACAAGATGCCGCTCGTCGAGATCATCAGGGGCGAGCGCACCGGGGACGAGGCGCTCGCCCGCGCCTTCGACCTGGTGCGGCAGATCAAGAAGACACCGATCGTCGTGCGCGACTCGCGCGGCTTCTTCACCTCGCGGGTGATCGGACACTTCATCAACGAGGGCGTGGCCATGGTGGGCGAGGGCATCGAGCCCGCGTCGATCGAGCAGGCCGCGGCGCAGGCGGGCTACCCCGCGAAGGTGCTCTCCCTCATGGACGAGCTGACCCTCACCCTGCCCCGCAGGATCCGCGACGAGTCGAAGCGGGCCGTCGAGGAGTCGGGCGGCACCTGGACCGCGCACCCCGCCGAGGCCGTCATCGACCGCATGGTCGACGCGTTCGGCCGCACCGGCCGCGGCGGCGGCGCCGGGTTCTACGACTACGACGAGGACGGCCGGCGCACCGGACTGTGGCCGGGGCTGCGGGACCACTTCACCCGGCCCGGCCACCGGATCCCGTTCACGGACATGCAGGAACGCATGCTCTTCGCCGAGGCGCTCGACACCGTGCGGCTCCTCGAGGAGGGCGTGCTGACCTCCGTCGCCGAAGCCAACATCGGCTCGATCTTCGGGATCGGCTTCCCGGGCTGGACCGGCGGTGTGCTCCAGTACATCAACGGCTACGACGGCTGCGCCGGGGCCGGGGACGGCGCCGGGGCGGGCACCGGGCTGCCCGGCTTCGTCGCACGCGCGCGTGAACTCGCCGGGCGCTACGGCGAGCGGTTCACCCCGCCCGCCCTGCTGATCGAGAAGGCGGAGAAGGGGGAGACCTTCACCGACGCCCGCTGAGGGTGGCGGCCCCGCCGTCGGGCGACCCTCCGGGAGGGGGCGGCCCGACGGCCAGACGGGTCGGCCGACGGTCAGGACAGGTCGCCGACGGTCAGGACAGGTCGCCGACGGTCAGGACGGGCCGGCCGCCTCCCGGTCCTTGAGCCACACCCGCAGCTCCTGCGTCGAGGACCGCCGGCAGGCCGTCAGCAGGGCCCGCACCACAAGGGGGCCGCAGGCGCGCGGACGGCGACCGCGCGTCCCGGGCGTCCCGCCGCGCCACCTTGCCGCACCACCTCGCCGCGCGACAGCCGCGACATCTCGTGCGCCGCCGCGCGGGCGTGCTCCGGCAGAACGCCGCTGCCTTGGTCTGTGCCGTGACACCACGGTTGCCGGGCGGCGGGGGAGCGTCGGTCGGGCCGTCCGTCGGGCGGTGGGGGGCCGGTGCGTCTGCCCCGGCCCCCCGTCCGGGGCTCAGTGTCCGTGTACGTCGTTCGTGGCCTCGATCTTCTTCCACGACTTCGGCCGGACCGGGGCCGAGGCCGCCTCGGCGACGGCCGCCGTGCGGGCCGCAGCGCTCGCGGGCTTGGCCGGCTGGAAGAGCCAGGTGTCGAACAACGTGGCCAGCGGCTTCCCGGACACCCGCTCGGCATACCTCTGGAAGTCGGCCACCGAGGCGTTCCCGTACGCGTGCTCCTTCGGCCAGCCCTTCAGGATGGCGAAGAACGTGTCGTCGCCGATCTCGTTGCGCAGCGCTTGGACGGCCAGCGCGCCCCGGTCGTACACCGCGATGTCGAACTGGTTGTCCGGCCCGGGGTCGCCGGGCGCCACCGTCCAGAACGGGTCGTCGGCCGGGTGTGAGGCGTACACGTAGTCCGCCAACTCCTGCGCGGTGCCCTCGCCCTCGTGCTCGGACCACAGCCACTGCGCGTACCGGGCGAAGCCCTCGTTGATCCAGATGTCCTTCCAGCCCTTCAGCGACACGGAGTCGCCGTACCACTGGTGGGCCAGCTCGTGCACGACCACCGAGGTGTTGGAGCCGTTCGCGAACTGCCGGGGGCTGTAGTAGACGCGGGTCTGCGTCTCCAGCGCGTACCCGGTGGTCGTGTTGGGCACATAGCCGCCGGCCGAGCCGAACGGGTACGGCCCGAGGTAACCGCTCAGCCAGTCGACGATCTCCCCGGTCCGCTCCACGGCGGCCCGCGCCGCCCCGTCCTCGTCGCCGAGATCCTCGCTGTAGGCGTTGACGACCGGGACGCCGCCCTCGGAGGTGCTGGTCGTGATGTCGAACCTGCCGACCGCGAGGGTGGTCAGATAGGTGGCCTGCGGCTTGTTCTGCCGCCAGCTGTAGCGGGTCCAGCCGAGCTTGGAACTGGTCGACTGGAGCGTGCCGTTGGAGATGGCCTGGGTGCCGTCAGGCACGGCCACCGACACATCGTAGGTGGCCTTGTCGAGTGGGTGGTCGTTGCTCGGGTACCACCACCAGGCCGCCTCGGGCTCGTCCGCGGCGACGGCGCCGTCCGGGGTGCGGTGCCAGGTCGAGAAGCCGTACGCGCTCTTCGTGGACGGCACCCCGCTGTAGCGGACGACGACCGTGATCGGGGTGCCCTTCGCCAGCGGGGTCTTCGGGGTGATCTCCAGTTCGTGCTCGCCCGAGGTGGCGAAGGCCGCCTTGGCGCCGTTGACCCGGACCTCGCTCACGTCCAGCAGGAAGTCCAGGTCGAACCGGGACAGATCCTGCGTGGTCCGGGCCAGGATCGTCGCCGTGCCGGCCAACTCGTCCGTCGCGGGCTGGTACCGCAGCCGCAGGTCGTAGTGGGAGACGTCGTAGCCGCTGTTGCCGTAGTTCGGGTAGTAGGGGTCGCCGATGCCCGGGGCGCCGGGGGTGTGGCTCGCGGCCGATGCCGGGATCGCCAGCAGGAGCGAGGCCGCCGCGAGTGCGCCCGGTGCGAAGATTCTGCGGTGCACGAGAACTCCAAGTCGTAGGGGCACGAGGTCCGTTCGGAGCCTATTCAGTCCCTGCGCTTCCTGACGTGTCCACGACCCCCGCCGTCACACGATCGCCATTCGGCCGTCATGAGCCGCCTCGTTCCCCCGGGTCCGTGCCGCCTGCCCTTCCGGGCCCGGGTCCTGCAATCGCCTCCGGCCGGAGGCTGCGCGGCTTCAGGCGTCGGCCAGTCCGGCCGCCTCCCGGGCACACCCCCAGGCCACGGTCACCCCGGCGCCGCCATGCCCGTAGTTGTGCACCAGCGACCGGCCGCCCGGCAGCGGCCGGTGCTCCAGCCGCACCGCGGGCCGTGCCGGGCGCAGGCCTACGCGGTGTGCCAGCACCCGCGCCCCGGCGATCTCCGGACACAGGGCCACGCACCGGGCGACGATCTCCTCCGCGGTACGCGGGTCCGGCTCCAGGGACCACGCGTCCTCCTGCACGGTGCCGCCCAGGATCAGCCCGCCCGGCTGCGGGAACAAGTACGTCGAGTCGCCCGCGGCATCGTCGACCGAGGTGAGCCACGTGGTGATCCCCGGGTTCTGTACGACGACCAACTGCCCGCGGACCGGACGCACCGCCGGATCGGGCACCAGCGAACGGGCGCCAAGACCCGTGCAGTTGACCACGACGGCGGCCGGAACCGCGGCCAGGTCCGACACCGTCCGCTGCTCGATGCGCCCGCCCGCCGCCGTCAACCGCTCCCGCAACCACACCAGATGGGCCGGCATGTCGATCAACGGCAGCCGCGCCCACAGCCCGTTGCCGCCGTCCGCGGCCCGCAGCCCCGGCACCCGACCGGCCCACGGCCCCAACTCGTCCAGCCGCAAACCGAGGTGTACGCCCTCGACCATGCGTACACCGGTCCGCTCCGGCTGCCGCGCCAACTCCTCGTATACCACGAGGGAGGTGAGCGCCCAGTCGCCGGTCAGCCGCTCCGGCTCGATGCGGTACGGCCACCACAGCGCGCCGGCCACCGCCGAGGTCGTCCGCCCGACGGGGTCCCGCGTCCACACCCGTACCCGCCGCCCGGCCTCGGCCAGCACCACGGCCGTCGTCAGCCCGATGACCCCGCCGCCGACCACAATCACTTCGTCACTCAGCTGATGTTCCACGCGGGGACGATAGGGCCTGCACGGCCGAACGCGACGCAGCCGAGCGGAATATGTCATGCCGCGCGCACACCCGTCCTTCGGTGGGGATACTCACAGCATGTCTGGCGCATACGCGACCTTCGGTCTGGCACCGGCGACACGCGCGGGCGCCGTCCTCGCCGACGGCGGCTACCAGGTCCACCGGGACTTCGTGGACTTCATCGTCGACGGACGCCCGCTGCTCTTCCAGCTCTCCGACCTGGACGCCGTCTCCCCGCTCGCCTCCGACGTGCCGCCCGCGATCTTCACCGCACAGGTGCGCAGCCTGCTGCTGGAGACCGGCGCACCGCTGCCCGACGGCCGGTACATCGTCTACGGCTGCCCCGAGTGCGCGGACCTGGCCTGCGGAGCGGTCACCGCCGTCATCGAGCGCGACGGCGACGACTACATCTGGCGCGACTTCGCCTGGCAGACCGACGAGCGCGCCGATTTGGAACTCAACGGCTACCACGGCATAGGACCGTTCCGCTTCCACGGCCCCGAGTACCGTGCCGCCCTCGCCGCCCTCCTCGACGGCACCGCGCCCCCCGCCGCGCCCCGCCGACGCGTGCTGCTGATCGGCGCCCGCGCCGCCGTCCTCGCCAAGCTGGCCGCCGCCCTGCGCACCATCGGCATCGGCGCCGACCTCACCCGTGACACCACCGGCGTATCCGCCGAGGAACTGCGCGGCTACGGTGCCGTCGCCTTCGGCCGGGCGGTCGGCGAACCCGAACGGGCCGCCGTACGCGAGGCGTTCGAGCGGGCCGGGGCCGATGTGGCCTACGTCGACGGCCTCGCCCCGATCGTCCCCCTGCTGGTCGCGCAGATCGAGCACGCCCTGGACCGCGGCCCGAGTGAACGGCGCCGCCTCACCGCACTGGCCGCCGCCGACGGCGAGGCGGCCATCGAGGTCACCTCGCCGTGCCGGGTCACCCTCACCGCGTACCGCCTCGACCGGCTCTACCGCACCCATGTCCGGGAGGTCTTCGACGGCGTCCTGGAGCCCGGCCGGCACCGCATCCCGCTGGACGCCCGGACGGTGAAGGGGGAGTCCTTCGTCGTGGCCCGCACCGCCGGAAGAGTGCTGGTGGAGGCGGTGACCCACGGCGAACCCGGCTGAGCGGCAGCCCGCCGGACGAAGTGCCCCAACAGGCAACGTTCGCCCCGTCACGACGCCCGGCACGCGCCCCCGAGCTCTTCGAGCAGGGGGCACCCCCACTCGCCGCACCGGGCGCAGGCCCAAGTACGTCCAGTACGAGGGCCTGCACCCGGCACGCCGAGAGCACGCTCCCCCAAGCTCTCGGCTCCGCTTGAGCAGGGGGGACCCCCACGACGCCGCTCCTCCACGGGCAAACGTTGCCTGCCAGGGCACTAGGATCGCGGTCTGATGACTGCCACCCTCGTCGCCAAGAACCTCGCCGCCGGGCACGGCGACCGCTCGCTCTTCTCCGGCCTTGACCTCGTCGTCGCGCCCGCGGATGTGATCGGGCTGGTCGGCGCCAACGGCGCGGGCAAGTCCACACTGCTGCGGCTGCTCGCCGGGCTCACCCGGCCCGAGCAGGGCGAACTGCGGCTCTCCCCGCCGACCGCGACCGTCGGCCATCTCCCGCAGGAGCCCGAGCGCAGGCCCGGCGAGACCGTGCGCGAGTTCCTCGCCCGCCGTACCGGCGTCGCCCGGGCACAGCGGCTGATGGACGAGACCACCCAGGCACTCGTGGACGGGGCGCCCGGCGCCGACGACGCCTACGCCGCCGCCCTGGAGCGCTGGCTCGGCCTCGGTGGCGCGGACCTGGAGGAACGGGCCGAGGAGGTCATCGACTCGCTCGGCCTGGCCGTCGGCCCCGACCAGCCGATGACCTCGCTGTCCGGCGGTCAGGCGGCCCGCGCCGGCCTCGCCTCGCTCCTGCTGTCCCGCTACGACGTCTTCCTGCTCGACGAGCCCACCAACGACCTCGACCTGGACGGCCTGGAACGCCTCGAACGCTTTGTGGCCGGCCTGCGCGCGGGCACGGTCGTCGTCAGCCACGACCGCGAGTTCCTCACCCGCACCGTCACCAAGGTCCTCGAACTCGACCTCGCCCAGCGGCGGATCAACCTCTACGGCGGCGGCTACGAGGCATATCTGGAGGAGCGGGAGGTGGCCCGGCGGCACGCCCGGGAGGACTACGAGGAGTACGCCGACAAGAAGGCGGCCCTCCAGGAGCGGGCCCAGACGCAGCGCGCCTGGATGGACAAGGGGGTGCGCAACGCGCGCCGCAAGGCGGGCAACGACAACGACAAGATCGGTCGCAAGTTCCGCAGCGAGGCCAGCGAGAAGCAGGCCGCCAAGGCCCGCCAGACCCAGCGCATGATCGAACGGCTCGAAACCGTCGACGAGCCGCGCAAGGAGTGGGAGCTGCGGATGGAGATCGCCGCCGCGCCCCGCTCCGGCGCCGTCGTCGCCACGCTCAGGGACGCGGAGGTGCGCCGCGGGGAGTTCGTCCTCGGCCCGGTGACGCTGCAGATCGACTGGGCGGACCGGATCGCGGTGACCGGCGCGAACGGAGCGGGCAAGTCCACCCTGCTCGGCGCGCTGCTCGGCCGCATCCCGCCGACCGCGGGGCACGCCGCGCTGGGCTCGGGCGTCCTGGTCGGCGAGGTGGACCAGGCCCGTGAGCTGTTCCACGGCCCGGAGTCACTCCTCGACGCCTTCAGGGCGGCCGTCCCCGACATCGAACCGGCCGACGTCCGTACCCTGCTGGCCAAGTTCGGTCTGAAGGCGGACCATGTGCTGCGCCCCGCCGCGACCCTCTCCCCGGGCGAACGCACCCGGTCCGCCCTGGCGCTGCTCCAGGGCCGGGGTGTCAACCTCCTGGTCCTGGACGAGCCGACCAACCATCTCGACCTGCCCGCCATCGAACAGCTCGAATCGGCCCTCGACGCCTACCGTGGCACGCTTCTGCTGGTCACCCACGACCGCCGGATGCTGGACGCCGTGCATGTCACCCGTCGCCTGGAGGTGGCGGGCGGCAAGGTCACGGAACGCTGATCAACCGGTCGTCGGACGCCGGGCCGGGCCCAGAGACGCGTGAACGTCTGCCGGGACGGCCGGACGGAAGATCGGGCGGACAGGTCGAACGGACAGGCTGGGCGGACAGATCGGGCGCCCAGGTCGGGCACTGACACCCACGCCATCAGGAACTGCCGCTCGCCGGGCGCCCGATGGAGCCCGTCCCGTGGCACGGGCATGGTGTCGGTGAGCGGGCACAGGACCAGATCGCGGTCCAGGGCGCGCCGTCGAGGTCCGGCAGTGGACGCCCATCGCCGGTCCTACGGCCCGTGCCGTCGTGCCGTGCCGCAGGCCGAGGGCCCGGGTGCCCCGCGCGGACTCGGCCCCCTCATGCTGCCGACGCGTCACGTACTCCTCGGCCATTCCTCGGCGGTGTCGGGTTCGTCACCGATCCAGTAGGGCTCCGGGGAGGTCCCGACGGCACGGCCGCGCGCCCGCAGCACCCCCTCGCCCCACTCGGTCCAGGCGGTTTCGTACCCTTGGTGCGCCCCTGGCTCTCCCCTGCTTCGCAGGTGGGGACATGCGAAGCCGTCCTGCTCTGCGCCCTGAAGGCCGCACCGGGCCCGGTACCTCCCTGGTATCGGAGGAGCCGGGCCCGGACGGTTCGACGGTGGCTCGCCGACAGGTCAGCGGCGGTCGTTCTTCGAGGAGTCGAGGAGGCCCGCGCGCCGCAGCGCGTCCGCCATCGCGCTGTTGGCCGGCGGCGGTGCCTGGCGTCCGCCCCGGTCACCGCCGCGGCCCTGCCCCTGCCGCTGGCGCTGCCCCTGCCCCTGCCGCTGCTGCGGCGGACGGCCGCCACCGCCGCGCTGCTGCTGCCCCTGCGGCGCGGCCTCGTCGTCCAGCCGCAGCGTCAGTGAGATCCGCTTGCGCGGAATGTCCACGTCGAGGACCTTCACCTTCACGATGTCCCCGGGCTTCACGACGTCCCGCGGGTCCTTCACGAACGTCCGCGACATCGCGGAGACGTGGACGAGACCGTCCTGGTGGACACCCACGTCCACGAACGCCCCGAACGCCGCCACGTTCGTGACCACGCCCTCCAGGATCATCCCGGACGTGAGATCGGAGATCTTCTCCACGCCCTCCTTGAAGGTGGCCGTCTTGAACGCCGGCCGCGGGTCACGCCCCGGCTTCTCCAACTCCTTGAGGATGTCGGTCACGGTCGGCAGCCCGAACGTGTCGTCGACGAACTCGGCCGGCTTCAGCGAGCGCAGCAGCGCCGTGTTGCCGATCAGGGCGGCCACCTCCTGGCCGCCGGTCTTCACCATGCGCCGCACCACCGGATACGCCTCCGGGTGCACGCTGGACGCGTCCAACGGGTCGGTGCCGCCGCGGATGCGCAGGAAGCCCGCGCACTGCTCGTACGCCTTCGGGCCCAGCCTGGCCACGTTCTTCAGCTCGCCGCGCGACGTGAACGGGCCGTTCGCGTCACGGTGCGCCACGATGTTCTCGGCGAGGCCCGAGGAGATCCCGGACACGCGCGCGAGCAGCGGCACGGACGCCGTGTTGACGTCCACGCCCACGCCGTTCACACAGTCCTCGACCACCGCGTCCAGCGAGCGGGACAGCTTCACCTCGGACAGGTCGTGCTGGTACTGGCCCACGCCGATCGACTTCGGGTCGATCTTGACCAGTTCGGCCAGCGGGTCCTGGAGGCGGCGGGCGATCGACACCGCGCCGCGCAGCGAGACGTCCATGTCCGGCAGTTCCTGCGAGGCGAAGGCGGAGGCCGAGTAGACGGACGCGCCGGCCTCCGACACCATCACCTTGGTGAGCTTCAACTCCGGGTGCTTGGAGATGAGTTCAGCGGCGAGCTTGTCGGTCTCGCGGGACGCCGTGCCGTTGCCGATCGCGATCAGATCGACCTCGTGCTGCTTCGCCAGCCGGGCCACCGTGGCGATCGCCTCGTCCCACCGGTTGGCCGGCACATGCGGGTGGATGACGTCCGTCGCCGCCACCTTGCCGGTCGCGTCGACCACGGCCACCTTCACGCCCGTACGGAAGCCGGGGTCCAGGCCCAGCGTCGCGCGGGTGCCCGCCGGCGCGGCGAGCAGCAGGTCACGCAGATTGGCGGCGAACACGTCGACCGCCTCGTCCTCGGCGGCCGTCCGCAGCCGCAGGCGCAGGTCGATGCCGAGGTGGACCAGGACGCGGGTGCGCCAGGCCCAGCGCACCGTGTCCAGCAGCCACTTGTCGGCCGGGCGGCCACGGTCCGCGATGCCGAAGCGGTGCGCCACGATCCCCTCGTACGACGACGGGGTTTTCGGGGTCTCGGCGGGCTCCTCCGGCTCCAGGACGAGGTCCAGGACCTCCTCCTTCTCACCGCGCAGCATCGCGAGCACCCGGTGCGAGGGCAGCTCCGTGAACGGCTCGGCGAAGTCGAAGTAGTCGGCGAACTTGGCGCCCGCCTCCTCCTTGCCCTCGCGCACCTTGGCGGACAGCCGCCCACGCACCCACATGCGCTCGCGCAGCTCGCCGATCAGGTCGGCGTCCTCCGAGAACCGCTCGGTGAGGATCGCCCGCGCGCCGTCCAGGGCGGCCTGCGGATCGGCGACGCCCTTGTCGGCGTCCACGAAGGCGGCGGCAGCGGCGAGCGGCTCGACACCCGGGTCGCCGAGCAGGCCCTCGGCCAGCGGCTGGAGACCCGCCTCACGCGCGATCTGCGCCTTGGTCCGGCGCTTCGGCTTGTACGGCAGGTAGACGTCCTCCAGGCGCGCCTTGGTCTGCGCACCGTGGATCTGCGCCGCCAGCTCCTCGGTGAGCTTGCCCTGCTCGCGCACCGACTCCAGGATCGCCGTCCGCCGCTCCTCCAGCTCCCGCAGATAGCGCAGCCGCTCCTCGATCGTGCGCAGCTGCGCGTCGTCGAGCGTCTCGGTCGCTTCCTTGCGGTAGCGGGCGATGAAGGGCACCGTAGAGCCGCCGTCGAGCAGCTCCACCGCGGCCTTCACCTGCCGCTCCCGTACGCCGAGCTCCTCGGCGATCCTGCCTTCGATGGACCCTACTTCGAGGGTCCCGGGTGTCGTCACGATCCCGTACCGCCTTCTCCACTGGGGTTGCGCGGCAATTGTGGCAGGTGGCACCGACAACAGGGGATCAGGGCGCTCCCGCCGCGCGGTCGCGTCCACCGGTCCGATGGCAGGAAAGGTGGGGAAGACGTCATTGCGGCCATCCCCGGGCCGGCGAAGAATCGGGGACATGGCGCAGCGAACCGTCCTCGTCGTCCTCTACGACGATGTGCAGAGCCTCGACGTCAGCGGCCCGGTGGAGGTCTTCACCGGGGCCGAGGCATGCTCCCCGGGGACGTACCGGATCCGTACCGCGTCCCTGGACGGGGCCGCGGTGCGCTCCTCCAGCGGGCTCACCCTGCTGCCGGACCACGCCCTGGACGAGGTGCCCGATCCGCACACGCTGCTCGTCCCCGGTGGGTCCGGCACCCGCCGGTCCGATCCCCGGCTCACCGCGTGGCTGCGCGCCCGCGGCCCGCGTGCCGAGCGTCTGGTGTCCGTGTGCACGGGCGCGTTGCGGCTCGCCGAGGCGGGACTCCTGGACGGCCGCCGGGCCACCACCCACTGGGCGTCCTGCGACCGGCTGGCCCGCGAGCACCCGGCCGTGCGGGTCGACCCGGACCCCATCTATGTGCGTGATGGGAAGGTCGCCACCTCGGCCGGGGTCACCGCGGGCATCGACCTGGCCCTCGCCCTCGTCGAGGAGGACCTCGGCCGGGACGTCGCGCTCGGGGTCGCACGCCAGCTGGTGGTGTTTCTGCGCAGGCCCGGCAACCAGGCCCAGTTCAGCGCCCAGTTGGCGGCCCAGACCGCCCGGCGCGAACCCCTGCGGGAGGTGCAGCGGTGGATCACCGAGCACCCGGCCGACAACCTGACCGTCGAGTCCCTCGCCGCCCGGGCCGCGCTCTCCCCGCGCCACTTCGCCCGCGCCTTCCGGACCGAGACCGGCATGACGCCCGGCCGCTATGTCGACCGGGTGCGCCTGGAACACGCCCGCCGTCTGCTGGAGGAGACCGGCGACGGCGTCGAGGAGATATCCCGCGTGAGCGGCTACGGCACGCCCGAGGCCATGCGCCGCGCCTTCATCAGGGCGCTGGGCGCACCCCCGGCCGAGTACCGCCGCCGCTTCCGCCCCGCCCCGACCGTCTGAACCGACCGCCTGCCCCGACCAGCCGCCGCCACCCCCTGCCGGCAGGGCGTCCCCGGTAGCGCGCCTCTGGCAGCGCGCCGCCGAAAGGCCGCTTCCGGCAGGGCGCTCCCAGCGGTGCGCCCGGAAAGGAATCCCATGCAGATCGCCATCGTCCTCTTCGACCGTTTCACCGCCCTGGACGCCGTCGGACCGTACGAGACGCTCGGCCGTCTTCCCGGTGCCGAGACCGTCTTCGTCGCCGAGCGCACCGGGCCCGTCCGCAACGAGTCCGGAAACCTGGCGCTCACCGCCGACCGGACGCTCGCCGACGTGCCGAGCCCCGACATCGTGGTCGTGCCCGGCGGCCCCGGCCAGACCCCGCAGATGGACAACGCGGTCCTCCTGGACTGGCTGCGGGCCGCCGACGCCACCAGCACCTGGACGACATCGGTGTGCACCGGCTCGCTGCTGCTGGCCGCCGCCGGCCTGCTCGACGGCCGCCGCGCCACCTCCCACTGGCTGGCGCTCGACCTCCTCAAGCGGTTCGGTGCGCGGCCGACGGGGGAGCGGGTCGTCTTCGACGGCCGATACGTCACCGCGGCCGGCGTCTCCTCCGGCATCGACATGGGCCTTGCCCTGCTGGGCCGGATCGCCGGCGACGAACACGCGCAGGCCGTGCAGCTGATGACCGAGTACGACCCGCGGCCGCCCTACGACGCGGGCTCCCCGGCGAAGGCGCCCGCCCACCTCGTCGAGCGGCTCCGCGCGAACAGTCGGCTCAGCGCGACGCGGGCACGCTCCAGGTGAAGCGCGGCGCCCGGCGCTCCAGGAACGCGGCGACGCCCTCCGCGGTGTCGCCGCTGCCGCGTTCCTGCGCAGCCCAGTGGCCGTCCCGGTCCGTGCGCCCGTGCACGAACTCCTTGGCCGCGGCCTGCGTCAGCTGCGAGCGGGCGGCCAGGATCCGGCCGAACTCCGCGACCCGCTTGTCCAGTTCGCCCTCGGGCAGCACCTCGTCGACGAGACCCGTGCGCAGCGCCCGCTCCGCGTCGATCAACTCGCCCGAGAACAGCAGGTACTTGGCGGTGGCCGGCCCCACCAGCGACACCAGCCGCCGGGTGGCGGACGCCGGATAGACGATGCCCAGCCTGGCCGGAGTCACTCCGAACAGCGCCCCGGCCTCGGCGAACCGCAGATCGCAGGCGGCCGCGAGCTGCGCCCCGCCGCCCACACAGTGGCCCCGGACGGCCGCCAGCGTAGGCTTCGGGAAAGCGGCCAGCACCTCCTCCGCGGCCACGGCGAGCCGCTGCGCCTCGCCCGGCGCGTCCCGGAGCGTCGAGATGTCGGCGCCGGCGCAGAAGGTCGCGCCCTCGCCGGTGAGGACCAGCGCCCGCACGCCGGGATCGGCGGCCAGGGCGTCGAGCAGCGGGGGCATCGACCGCCACATCGCGGCCGTCATGGCGTTGCGTTTGGCCGGGTGGTGGACGACGACGGCGGCGACCGAGTCGATGACCGAGTGCAACAACTGGGGCTCCATGCGCCGGATGCTATCGGGCGCGGTCGGATGAGCCGTACAACCCGAAGAGTTCGCGAAGACGGTCCGCAGGCGACAGGAGTGGTCCCGCACCCGACCAGGTCATGCGCAGGCGGTCAGAAACGCTCGATAACTGCTGACTTGTGTTCAGTCCGGTGGAGTGGAGCAGAGCGTTGCTCAACACTCGACGTGTGGTGACAATCGAGCGCAAGGGCGGCGACCGGACCATGGACGACGACGGGCGCGGGTACGGCCCGCGCTCCGAGGGAGGCAATCGGCGACCGCCGGATCCACTGCCGTACGAAGGAGTGTGGCGGTTCACCGCCCCCGCCGTCGACGCCTCGGTGCCGCAGGCGCGACACGCCGTGCGGGACCTGCTCGCGCGCCAGGGCGTGCCGGTCTGTGAGGACCTGGTCCACGGCCTGCTGCTGATCGTGTCCGAACTGGTCACCAACGCGGTCAAGCACGCGGCGCTGCTGTCGCCGATGCTCGCCGTGGAGGTGGCCGTCGGCGCCGAGTGGGTGCGCGTGTCGGTGGAGGACAACCATCCCTACCGTCCGACCGCCCTGGAGGCCGACCACGGCCAGACCGGTGGACGGGGGCTGCTTCTGGTGCGCGAGGTGGCCCGGGAGGCGGGCGGCACGGTCGACGTGGCGCACACGGCGAGCGGCGGCAAGGTGATCTGGGCCGCCCTGCCGCTCAAGCCCGCATGGACCCCGTGAAGCCCTTCACCAGCCCGTGTCCGGCCCCGTCAGTTCCCTGATCGCGGGCCGGGCCGCGTCCAGCACGGTCATGAACCAGGCGGAGAAGGAATCCTGCGCATGCCGCTTCGCCAACTCGGCCGGGGTGACGAAGGCCGTCGCCGCGACCTCCTCCGGGTCCGGCACCACGGCCGCCTGCACCAGGCCGACGAACAGGTGGTTGTACTCCTGCTCGACCAGCCCCGAGGCCGGATCCGGATGGTTGTAGCGGACCGTGCCGGCCTCACCGAGCAGCGAGGGGGACGCCCCCAGCTCCTCGTACGTCCGCCGGGCCGCCGCCGCGAACGGCGCCTCGCCCGGGTAGGGGTGGCCGCAGCAGGTGTTGGACCACACACCGGGGGAGTGGTACTTGCCCAGCGCCCGCTGCTGGAGCAGCAGCCGACCGCGCTCGTCGAACAGGAACACCGAGAACGCGCGGTGCAACCGTCCCGGCGGCTGATGGGCGGCGAGCTTCTCCGCGGTGCCGATCGTCACACCCTTCTCGTCGACCAGTTCCAGCAAAATCGCCTCTGCGGTGCCGTTCGACGAACTGTGCGTCGCGGTGGCAGGTGTGATCGGCATACCCATCCTTCGCCTCGGTCTTCGCATCCCAAGTCTGCCGTACGCATTCGGCACCCCCGGCACTTCCCGGCGCGTCCGCATGTCCCGCGTGCGGCACGGGCCGCGGTCACCCCGGCCGGCCGCCGGAAGGGGGACACGGTAGAAGATCGTGCCCGAGCCGTCCGGCCGGGAACCGTCCCCGGACCTCGAACACCCGAGCGATGGGGGTGCCCACGGAGCAGCCCTGGTTCACTGTGCGGTGCGTGTGCGCCAACCGCGCCAGGCCGACCCGACCATCTCGGGCACCCCGCGCCGCGCCCGCCAGTCCAGCGTCTCGGCGGCCAGCCGCGCCGAGGCGACCGCGCGCGGCGCGTCCCCGGGGCGGCGGCCCTCCACGACGGGCGCGCGGCGGTCGCCGGTCACCTCACCGATGACCGCGATCAGTTCGCGGACGGAAACGCCCTCCCCGCGGCCGATGTTCACGGTCAGGTCGCCGGTCAGGCGCTTCTCGGCGAGCCCGCGCGCCGCCGCCAGGTGCGCCTCGGCCAGGTCGGTGACGTGGATGTAGTCGCGGACGCAGGTGCCGTCCGGCGTCGGGTAGTCGGCGCCGAAGATCCGCGGGGCCTCGCCCCGGGTGAGCCGGTCGAACACCATGGGCACGATGTTGGACACGCCCGTGTCGGCCAGCTCGGGCGCGCCCGCGCCCGCCACGTTGAAGTAGCGCAGGCACACCGTGGCGATGCCGTGCGCCCGGCCCGCCGCCCGCACCAGCCACTCCCCGGCCAGCTTGGTCTCGCCGTACGGGTTCACCGGCGCGCACGGCGTGTCCTCGGTGATCAGCGCCACGTCCGGGTTGCCGTACACGGCCGCCGACGAGGAGAAGACGAACCGTTCGATCCCGGCGTCGGCGACCGCCTCCAGGAGCATGCCGAGGCCGCCCAGGTTCTCCTGGTAGTAGCGGGTGGGCCGCGCCATGGACTCGGCGACCTGCTTGCGCGCCGCGAGATGCACCACACCCGTGACCGTGTGCTCGGCGAGGACCCGCGCGATCAGCGCCCCGTCCAGCGTGGACCCCTCGACCAGCGGGATGTCCGCGGGGAGCCGCTTGGGCACCCCCGTCGACAGGTCGTCCAGCGCCACCACGCGTTCCCCGGCGTCCGCCATGGTCCGTGCCACATGCGCCCCGATGTATCCGGCCCCGCCGGTGATCAGCCACGTCATGGTCGCCCAGCCTATGCGGAGACCCGCCGGTCATCCGCCATGCCCCCGACGCCCTTCCACTCGCGCGTCCTCGCGCGTCCTCGCGAACCCCCAGGTACCGCACGCTCGTGTCGGCCGGCAACCGCCCCCGGCCCACGATGATCAGACGGTCCGCCACCAGCGCCACCTGCCATCGGCGCCACCTGCCACTGGTGCCATCTCGCTGATCGGATGCGAGGAGACGAACGACGAACACCGTGCGGCCCTGTGCCGCGAGCGACGTCAGCAGGGTGCGGATCCACCGCAGGCCCTCCGGGTCGAGCCCGTTGACCGGCCCGTCCGGCATCGCCGTCTGCGGATCGTCCGGCATCACCGCTGTGGCTCGTCCGACAGCGCCGCCGCGATGCCGAGCCGCTGCCCCATGCCGGGCGAGAAGGCGCCCGCCCGCTACTTCGCCACGCCGCCGAGGCCGCTGACCTCGTCCACCCCGCCGAGCGGGATACCGCGGCGCCGGCCACGGGGCGTGGTTTGTGGGCCGGGCCCCCGATCACTGATGATGATCTCGGCACGGACCGCAGCAGACCGCGTCGACCAGCCCGTGAACGGCCGGTGAACAAGGTCTTCCGGGTATCCGATAACCTCTGCCGACAATGCCGCCCGGGCGCCCCCGGACGAGCGGTACCCCACCCAGCAGACGACCGGCGCGCACGCGCCGGCACCCAGGGAGTGAGTTCGGTTGTCGACCGCCATCGTCACCGGTCAGCCGGTGCCCGGATCGTCGCTGGAGAACGATCTGCGGTCCCTCGGCTTCGAGGTGCGGGCGGCCGCCGACGCCGCCGATGCCGGCCCGCTCCTCGCGGCCGTCCCCGCCGACCACCGGGTCGCCCTGGTCGACGCCCGCTTCGTCGGCCACCCGCACGCGCTGCGCCTCGGCCTCACCGACCCCCGCTTCCCGCTCGCCGCCGTCCCGGGCGCCGTCACCGCCCAGCCCGTCGGCCGCGAGGCCCTGGCCCGCGCGCTGGCCCGGCAGACCACGACGGGCGGCGGCACCGCGGTGGTCGTGGACAGCCTCGCCGACCGCGTCGTCGCCGCTCTGGACGCCGAGGCCGCCGAGGTGCACCGCCCCGAACTGGGCAGCCTGGTCGCCGCCGTCCCCACCGACCCGCAGACGCGCAACGAGGCACGGCAGGCCGTCGCCGCCGTCGACGACGAGGCCATACGCCTGAAGTCGGCCGTGAAGGCCCGCGACGGCTTCTTCACCACGTTCTTCATCAGCCCGTACTCGCGCTACCTCGCCCGCTGGTGCGCCCGCCGCGGCCTGACCCCGAACCAGGTCACCACCGCCTCGCTGCTCACCGCGCTGATCGCGGCGGGCTGCGCGGCCACCGGCGCCCGCGCCGGCTTCGTCGCCGCGGGCCTGCTGCTCATCCTCTCCTTCGTCCTGGACTGCACCGACGGCCAGCTCGCCCGCTACTCGCTGCAGTACTCCACGCTCGGCGCCTGGCTGGACGCCACCTTCGACCGGGCCAAGGAGTACGCCTACTACGCCGGTCTCGCCCTCGGCGCGGCCCGCGGCGGCGACGACGTGTGGGCGCTCGCCCTCGGCGCGATGATCCTGCAGACCTGCCGGCACGTCGTGGACTTCTCCTTCAACGAGGCGAACGCCGGCGGTCCGGCCGCCACCGCCAACACCAGCCCCACGGCCGCACTCTCCGACCGGCTCGACAACGTCGGCTGGACGGTGTGGCTGCGCCGGATGATAGTGCTGCCCATCGGCGAACGATGGGCCATGATCGCCGTCCTCACGGCCGTCACCACCCCCCGCGTCACCTTCTACGTGCTGCTCGTCGGCTGCGCCTTCGCCGCCGCCTACACCACCGCGGGCCGCGTGCTGCGCTCGGTGGCACGCCGGGGGGCGGGGGTCCCCCCGGGCGTCGAGCACCGGGGGCGCACCGACAAGGCCGCGCGGGCGCTGGCCGACCTCGCGGACTCGGGCCCGCTCGCCCAGGCTCTCGCCCGCACTGTCGGACGAGGGCTGCCCGGCCTCGCCGTCCCCGCCCTCGCGCTGCTCGGCGGAGCCGTCGTCCTCTGCGCCGCCGCGCTGTCCGACAGCGGCGGGCCGCTGCCCCTGGCCGGGGCCGTCGTCTACGCCGTGACCTCGGCTCTCGCCGTCGCCCGCCCGCTGAGCGGCGCCCTCGACTGGCTGGTCCCGCCCATCTTCCGGGCCGCCGAGTACGGCACCGTCCTCGCCCTCGCGGTCAAAGCGGAGGTGAACGGAGCCCTTCCTGCGGCTTTCGGCCTGGTGGCCGCCGTCGCCTACCATCACTACGACACGGTGTACCGGATCCGGGGCAACGCCGGAGCACCGCCGGTCTGGCTGGTGCGCGCCATCGGGGGGCACGAGGGGCGGACGCTGCTCGTCACCGTCCTGGCCGCCTCGCTCACCGCCGCGCAGTTCAAGGTCGCGCTCACGGTCCTCGCCGTGGCCGTCGCCCTGCTGGTGCTCGCCGAGAGCATCCGCTTCTGGGTGGCCTCCCATCTGGGAGGCGCGCCCGCCGTACACGACGAAGGAGAACCCGCATGATCGGCCTCGTGCTGGCGGCCGGCGCCGGACGGCGCCTGCGTCCCTACACCGACAGCCTTCCCAAGGCTCTGGTGCCGGTGCGTTCCGCGGGGCCGACGGGCATAGAGGACCCGGTCACGGTGCTCGACCTCACCCTCGGCAACTTCGCCGAGATCGGCCTGACCGAGGCCGCGATCATCGTCGGGTACCGCAAGGAGACCGTGTACGAGCGCAAGGCGGCCCTGGAGCGGAAGTACGGTCTGCGGCTCAGCCTCATCGACAACGACAAGGCCGAGGAGTGGAACAACGCCTACTCCCTGTGGTGCGGCCGTGACGCCCTCAAGGACGGCGTGATCCTCGCCAACGGCGACACCGTCCACCCGGTCTCCGTCGAGCGGACCCTGCTGGCCGCCCGCGGCGACGGCAAGAAGATCATCCTCGCCGTGGACACGGTGAAGTCGCTGGCCGACGAGGAGATGAAGGTCGTCGTCGAGCCCGGCAAGGGCGTTCAGCGGATCACCAAGCTGATGGACCCGGCCGAGGCCACCGGCGAGTACATCGGCGTCACCCTCATCGAGGGCGACGCCGCCCCCGAACTGGCCGACGCGCTCAGGGCCGTGTGGGAGAGCGACCCGCAGCAGTTCTACGAGCACGGCTACCAGGAACTCGTCAACCGCGGCTTCCGGATCGACGCGGCGCCGATCGGCGACATCCAGTGGGTCGAGATCGACAACCACGACGATCTCGCCAGGGGACGGGAGATCGCGTGCCAGTACTGACCCGGCTGATCCCCTCGCCGGTCGTCGTGGACATCCGTCCGGGCGCCCTCGACGACCTGGCTTGTGTCCTGGCCGACGAGCGCATCTCGCACTCCGGGCGGCTCGCCGTCGCCGTCAGCGGCGGCTCGGGGGCCCGGCTGCGCGAGCGCCTCGCCCCCTCGCTGCCGGGCGCCTCCTGGTACGAGGTCGGCGGCGGCACCCTCGACGCAGCGGTCCGGCTGGCCGGCGCCATAAAGGCCGGCCACTACGACGCGGTGGTGGGCCTCGGCGGCGGCAAGATCATCGACTGCGCCAAGTTCGCGGCGGCCCGCGTCGGCCTGCCGCTGGTCGCCGTGCCGACCAACCTCGCGCACGACGGCCTGTGCTCCCCGGTCGCCACCCTCGACAACGACGCGGGCCGCGGCTCCTACGGCGTCCCCAACCCGATCGCGGTCGTCATCGACCTGGATGTGATCCGCGAGGCCCCGGTCCGTTTCGTGCGCTCGGGCATCGGCGACGCCGTCTCGAACATCAACGCGATCGCCGACTGGGAACTGGCCCACCGCGTCAACGGCGAGAAGGTCGACGGCCTGGCCGCGGCCATGGCCCGGCAGGCCGGCGAGGCGGTGCTCCGGCACCCTGGCGGCGTCGGGGACAACGATTTCCTCCAGGTGCTGGCCGAGGCGCTGGTCCTCACCGGCGTCGCGATGTCGATCTCGGGTGACTCACGGCCCGCCTCGGGCTCCTGCCACGAGATCAACCACGCCTTCGATCTGCTCTTCCCGAAGCGCGCGGCGAGCCACGGCGAGCAGTGCGGCCTCGGCGCGGCCTTCGCGATGTATCTGCGCGGCGCCCACGACGAGGCGGTGTACACGGCCGAGGTGCTGCGCCGGCACGGCCTGCCCGTCCTGCCGCAAGAGATCGGCTTCACACAGGAGGAGTTCGTCCGGGTCGTGGAGTTCGCCCCGGAGACCCGGCCCGGCCGCTACACGATCCTCGAACACCTCGACCTCAAGACCCAACAGATCAAGGACACTTACGCCGACTATGTCAAGGCCATCGGTAGCTGAACTGCGTACGGTCGTCCATCCCCCCGGGGTGAAGGACCGGCGCAGCGGTGAGCACTGGATGGGACGCCTCTATATGCGCGAGGTGTCCCTGCGCGTCGACCGTTTTCTGGTCACCACGCGTGTCACGCCCAACCAGCTCACGTACCTGATGACCGTCTTCGGTGTGCTCGCCGCCCCGGCGCTGCTGGTGCCGGGGATCGCGGGCGCCGTGCTCGGTGTGCTGGCGGTCCAGCTGTATCTGCTGCTGGACTGCGTCGACGGCGAGGTCGCCCGCTGGAAGCAGCAGTACTCGCTCGGCGGGGTCTACCTGGACCGGGTCGGCGCCTATCTGACCGACGCCGCGGTCCTGGTCGGCCTGGGCCTGCGCGCCGCCGACCTGTGGGGTCCGGGCCGCATCGACTGGCTGTGGGCCTTCCTCGGGACGCTCGCCGCCCTCGGCGCGATCCTGGTCAAGGCCGAGACCGACCTGGTCGGCGTCGCCCGCCACCAGGGCGGGCTGCCGCCGGTCCAGGAGGCCGCGGCCGAGCCGCGCTCCTCGGGCATGGCACTG
Organism: Streptomyces sp. NPDC004752; assembly: GCF_053601275.1. NCBI lineage: Bacteria > Bacillati > Actinomycetota > Actinomycetes > Kitasatosporales > Streptomycetaceae > Streptomyces > Streptomyces sp. NPDC004752. The sequence goes on from NZ_JBSGBN010000047.1 coordinate 52,951, forward strand.
GCCCGCCGCGCCGCCGCGGCCCTCAAGTTCCACCGGCTGATCCTCGGGATCGAGGCATCCCTGCTGATCCTGGTCCTGGCCGTCGCGGACGCGATCAGGGGAGACCTGTTCTTCACCCGGCTCGGCACCGCCGTGCTGGCCGGCATCGCGCTGCTGCAGACCCTGCTGCACCTGGTGTCCGTCCTCGCCTCCAGCAGGCTGCGGTGAGCGCCGTGGCCGCCTCGGCCCCGCTGCGGGTCGGCGCGGTGATCATCACCATGGGCAACCGCCCCGACGAACTGCGCGCCCTGCTCGACTCCGTCGCCAAGCAGGACGGCGACCCGGTCGAGGTGGTCGTCGTCGGCAACGGCTCGCCCGTGCCGGAGGTCCCCGCGGGCGTGCGCACCATAGAACTGCCCGAGAACCTGGGCATCCCGGGCGGGCGCAATGTGGGCACGGACGCCTTCGGGCCGGGCGGCCGCGACGTCGACATAGTGCTCTTCCTCGACGACGACGGGCTGCTCGCCCAGCACGACACCGCCGAGCTGTGCCGCGCCGCCTTCGCCGCGGACCCACGGCTCGGCATCATCAGTTTCCGCATCGCCGACCCGGACACCGGCGAGACCCAGCGCCGGCACGTACCGCGGCTGCGTGCCGCCGACCCGATGCGCTCCTCGCGGGTCACCACCTTCCTCGGCGGCGCCAACGCCGTCCGCACCCGGGTCTTCGCCGAGGTCGGCGGACTGCCGGACGCGTTCTTCTACGCCCATGAGGAGACCGATCTGGCCTGGCGCGCCCTGGACGCAGGCTGGCTGATCGACTACCGCTCCGACATGGTGCTGTACCACCCGACGACCGCCCCCTCCCGGCACGCGGTGTACCACCGCATGGTCGCCCGCAACCGCGTCTGGCTGGCCCGGCGCAACCTTCCCGCGCCGCTCGTCCCCGTCTATCTGGGGGTCTGGCTGCTGCTGACCCTGGTGCGCCGCCCCTCCCGCCCCGCCCTGCGGGCCTGGTTCGGCGGGTTCCGGGAGGGTTGGACGACTCCGTGCGGACCCCGCCGGCCCATGAAGTGGCGTACGGTGTGGCGGCTGACCCGACTGGGCCGGCCCCCCGTGATCTGACAAGCTCGTCCCAAGGGGGCGCGCAGCGCCACGACGAACTCGAAGACGAAAGTTTCCACGCGTGAGTGAGACAACGCATGACGGCGGGGTCGCGGTGACCGCGGCCCCGTCGCCCGACGAGGGGCTGACGGCGGCGCAGCTCGCCGCCAAGTACGGGCTGGCCGTGAGCGGCGCCCGGCCCTCGCTCGTCGAGTACGTCCGTCAGCTGTGGGGGCGGCGGCACTTCATCCTCGCCTTCTCCCAGGCGAAGCTGACGGCTCAGTACAGTCAGGCCAAACTCGGCCAGCTGTGGCAGGTCGCCACCCCGCTGCTGAACGCGGCCGTGTACTACTTCATCTTCGGTCTGATCCTCAAGGCCAGCCGGGGCATGTCGCACGACGTATACATCCCGTTCCTGGTCACGGGCGTGTTCGTGTTCACCTTCACGCAGAGTTCGATCATGTCCGGCGTGCGCGCCATCTCCGGCAACCTGGGCCTGGTGCGCGCCCTGCACTTCCCGCGCGCCTCGCTGCCGGTCTCCTTCGCGCTCCAGCAGCTCCAGCAGCTGCTGTTCTCGATGATCGTGCTGTTCCTGGTCGCGGTCGGCTTCGGCAGCTACCCCGCCCTGTCCTGGCTGCTGATCGTGCCGACGCTCGCGCTGCAGTTCCTCTTCAACACCGGGCTCGCGCTGATCGTGGCCCGCCTGGGCGCCAAGACGCCCGACCTGGCCCAGCTGATGCCGTTCGTGCTGCGTACCTGGATGTACACCTCCGGCGTCATGTTCTCGATCAACAAGATGCTCGAAGGCCGTCCCGAGTGGATCGTGCGCCTGCTCCAGGTCAACCCGGCCGCGGTCTACATGGATCTGATGCGCTTCGCGCTCATCGACGGCTACGGCTCCTCGAACCTCCCGCCGCACGTCTGGGCCATCGCCCTGTTCTGGGCCGTCGCCGCCTTCGCCGGCGGCTTCGTGTACTTCTGGAAGGCCGAGGAGCGTTACGGCCGTGGCTGAACAGAGCACCGTGCGGCCCGCCCCGACCGTCGTCGCGGACGACCTGCACATCGTCTACCGCGTCAACGGCGCGACGACCGGCAGGGGCAGCGCCACCGCGGCCCTCGGCCGCATCCTTCGGCGGGGCTCCGACGACACGGCGCGGGGCGTGCGCAAGGTACACGCCGTGCGCGGCGTCTCCTTCGTCGCCCACCGGGGCGAGGCCATCGGTCTGATCGGCTCCAACGGATCCGGCAAGTCCACTCTGCTGCGGGCCATCGCAGGACTGCTGCCCGCCGAGCGCGGCAAGGTCTACACCGACGGTCAGCCCTCGCTGCTCGGCGTCAACGCGGCCCTGATGAACGACCTCACCGGAGAGCGGAACATCATCCTGGGCGGCCTCGCCATGGGCATGTCGCGCGAGCAGATCAAGGAGCGATACCAGCAGATCGTCGACTTCTCCGGCATCAACGAGAAGGGCGACTTCATCACCCTCCCGATGCGCACCTACTCCTCCGGCATGGCGGCCCGGCTGCGCTTCTCCATCGCCGCGGCCAAGGACCACGACGTCCTCATGATCGACGAGGCGCTGGCCACCGGCGACCGCAAGTTCCAAAAGCGCTCCGAGGACCGCATCCGGGCGCTGCGCAAGGAAGCGGGCACGGTGTTTCTGGTCAGCCACAACAACAAGTCGATCCGTGACACCTGCAATCGCGTCCTGTGGCTGGAGCGCGGCGAGTTGCGGATGGACGGGCCGACCGACGAGGTGCTCAAGGAGTACGAGAAGTTCACGGGCAAGTAGCCCGACACGCCCAAGGCCCCGCCGGAACTTTTCCGGCGGGGCCCGCGTCTGCAAAGGAAAAGTCAACTCGGGGTCGGCTTAGGAATCTTGGCGCCAATCGGTGTGTTGTTGTGATGTGCGGGAGACCCCGACGGACCTTGCTGCGTTGTACAACGTAAGCTGTAGCGGTCTTGGAAAGCGGCAAGTGGGGTGATAATGCGCGACACCCTCGGCCAGGGCAACCCCCGCGGACAGTCGGGCGGCGTGTCCGAAATAGTGTGTATTGGGTCCGCAGTGTAGAACGGGAGATGTGACGGCAATGGCTACGGAAACTCCCCAGCTCAGCGCAGCATGTGCCGTCCCTGCCCCGGGTAGCGCGCGGTGACGGGAACCGATACGGCGCGCCCGGTCGGCCCGGAGCGCGGCACGCTCGACAAGGCCGCGGGCGAGAACTTCCCCGTGGCTCCGTTCTTCCTGCCCCGGGCCTGGCGCGACGACCTGATGGCGGTCTACGGCTTCGCCCGTCTCGTCGACGACATCGGCGACGGCGACCTCGCCCCGGGCGGCGCCGACGCCCGGCTGCTCGGCGTGTCGCCCGCGGACGCGGAGGACCGGCTCGTCCTCCTCGACGCGTTCGAGGCAGATCTGCACCGCGTGTTCGACGCCACTGCGCGCCACCCGCTGCTGCGCCGCCTCCAGCCCACCGTCCGCCGCCGCTCCCTCACTCCGGAACCCTTTCTCGGTCTGATCGCGGCCAACCGCCAGGACCAGCTCGTCAAGCGGTACGAGAGCTACGACGACCTGCTTGCCTACTGCGAACTGTCCGCGAACCCCGTCGGCCGTCTCGTCCTCGCCGTCACCGGCACCTCGACCCCCGAGCGGATCCGTCTCTCCGACTCGATCTGCACCGCTCTGCAGATCGTCGAACACCTCCAGGACGTGGCCGAGGATCTCGGCCGCGACCGGATCTATCTGCCCGCCGCGGACATGAAGCGCTTTCATGTCCAGGAGGCGGATCTCGCCGCGAAAACCGCGGGCGCATCGGTGCGCGCCCTGGTTGCATACGAAGCCCAACGCGCCCGCGAACTCCTGAATGAAGGCGCCCCCCTGGTGGGTAGCGTCCACGGCAGGTTGAAGCTGCTGCTCGCGGGGTTCGTGGCGGGGGGAAGGGCGGCGATCCGGGCGATCGCCGCCGCCGAATACGACGTACTGCCCGGCCCGCCCAAGTCCGGCAAGGTGCAGCTGCTGCGCGAGGTGGGCGGGACTCTGCGAGGAGAGGGGTGATCCGGACCGTGGAGTCGCAAGCACACGCGTCCGCACCGGTACTCGCCGCCTACAGCTACTGCGAGGCCGTGACCGGACAACAGGCCCGAAACTTCGCGTACGGCATCAGACTGCTGCCGACGCCCAAGCGCCGCGCGATGTCGGCGTTGTACGCCTTCTCCCGGCGTGTCGACGACATCGGCGACGGGGAGCTGGCGGACGACGTCAAGGTCGCACGGCTCGACGAGACCCGGGCGCTGCTCGCCCGGGTCCGTGCGGGCGCGGTCGCCGAGGACGACACCGACCCGGTCGCCGTCGCCCTCGCCCATGCCGCAACGGCGTTCCCGATCCCGCTCGGCGGGCTCGACGAACTCATCGACGGCGTCCAGATGGACGTCCGCGGCGAGACCTACGAGACCTGGGACGACCTGAAGGTCTACTGCCGGTGCGTGGCCGGTGCCATCGGCCGGCTCTCGCTCGGCGTGTTCGGCACCGGAGAGGGGGCGCGCGGCGCCGAGCGCGCCTTCGAGTACGCCGACACACTGGGCCTGGCCCTGCAGCTGACCAACATCCTCAGAGACGTCCGCGAGGACGCCGAGGGCGGCCGTACCTATCTGCCCGCCGACGACCTCGCCAAGTTCGGCTGCTCGGCCGGGTTCAACGGGCCGAAACCACCGGAGGGCTCCGACTTCGCGGGCCTCGTGCACTTCGAAGTGCGACGGGCCCGCGCCCTTTTCGCCGAGGGCTACCGGCTGCTCCCCATGCTCGACCGGCGCAGCGGCGCGTGTGTCGCCGCCATGGCCGGGATCTACCGCCGGCTGCTCGACCGCATCGAGCGCGAGCCCGAGGCCGTGCTGCGCGGCCGGGTCTCGCTGCCCGGGCACGAGAAGGCGTATGTCGCCGTGCGCGGACTGTCCGGCCTCGACACCCGGCATGTGGCCCGGCGGACCGTCAGGAGGCGTGCCTGATGGACACGAAGGGCCCACACGAACCGGCCGGGTGCCGGCAGGCAACTCTCCGGCGTGGCGCGGCGTCCCTGACTGAGACGGCCCGCCGTGCCCTGTTCGGCCGGCGCGGCGGGCGGGCACGGAAGGACGCACGATGACCGACGGCACGCGGTCCGAGGGGCCGCACGCGGGCATCCCGGAACGCACCGGGCGCAGTGCCGTCGTGGTCGGCGGCGGGCTGGCCGGCGTCACGGCCGCGCTCGCGCTCGCCGACGCGGGCGTCCGCGTCACCCTGCTGGAGGGCAGGCCGAGGCTGGGCGGCCTCGCCTTCTCCTTCCGGCGCGGCGACCTGACCGTGGACAACGGCCAGCATGTGTATCTGCGCTGCTGCACCGCCTACCGCTGGTTCCTCGACCGGATCGAGGGCGCGGAGCTGGCACCGCTGCAGAACCGTCTCGACGTGCCCGTCCTCGACCTGGCCAGACCCGAGGGACGGCGGCTCGGCAGACTGCGGCGCGACCCGCTGCCCGTACCCCTGCATCTGGGCCGGAGCCTGGCCGCGTATCCGCACCTGTCGCTCGCCGAGCGGGCCAGGGTGGGGCGTGCCGCGCTCGCGCTGGGGGGGCTCGACCTCGCCGATCCGACCCTGGACACCCAGGACTTCGGCGGCTGGCTGGCCGCGCACGGCCAGTCGGCGCGTGCCGTGCAGGCCCTGTGGGACCTGGTCGGGGTCGCCACCCTCAACGCGGTCGCGGGCGACACCTCGCTGGGGCTCGCCGCGATGGTGTTCAAGACCGGTCTGCTGTCCGACCCGGGCGCCGCCGACATCGGCTGGGCCCATGTACCCCTGGGCGAACTGCATGACCGGCTGGCCCGCAAGGCGCTCGACTCCGCGGGCGTGCGTACCGAGGTCCGTACACGCGTCACCTCCGTCTCCCATAACGAGAACGGGAATTGGAGCGTTCAGGTTCCCGGCGAAACACTCTGTGCCGACGCGGTCGTGCTCGCCGTACCCCAGCGCGAGGCGCACGGCCTGCTGCCACCGGGCGCCCTCGACGAGCCCGAGCGGCTGCTGCGGATCGGCACCGCACCCATCCTCAACGTCCATGTGATCTACGACCGTACGGTCCTCGGCCGGCCGTTCTTCGCCGCCCTCGGCACCCCCGTGCAGTGGGTCTTCGACCGCACCCATGCCTCGGGGCTCGGCACCGGCCAGTATCTCGCCGTGTCCCAGTCGGCCGCGCAGGACGAGATCGACCTGCCCGTCGCCGTGCTGCGCGAGCGCTATCTGCCCGAACTGGAACGTTTGCTCCCGGGCGCGCGCGAGGCGGAAGTGAAGGACTTCTTCGTCACCAGGGAGCGCACGGCGACGTTCGCGCCCACCCCCGGCGTCGGGCGGCTGCGGCCCGGCGCCCGTACCAATGTCCCCGGCCTCTATCTGGCCGGAGCGTGGACCGCCACCGGGTGGCCCGCGACCATGGAGAGTGCGGTCCGCAGCGGTGTGAGCGCGGCGGACGCCGCGCTCGGCGCCCTGGGCCGGCCCCGCCCGAGTCACCTCTTCGCGTTCGAGGAGGCGGCCTGATGCCCGATCAGCACGCGGCAGGCCCCCGCACCCCCGGTACCGCAACAAGAGGAGAGACTGTGCCCCCTGTGCCCGAGGCCGCGACGGCCGCTCAAGCGAACGCGGTGGATGTGACCGCGCTCCTGGAGCGTGGCCGTACCCTGGCCACACCGGTACTGCGGGCGGCCGTCGACCGCCTGGCCCCTCCCATGGACACCGTGGCCGCCTACCACTTCGGCTGGATCGACGCCCAGGGCAACCCCGCCGACGGGGACGGCGGCAAGGCCGTGCGGCCCGCTCTCGCCGTGCTGTCCGCCGAGGTCACCGGCGGCGCGCCTCAGACCGGCATCCCCGGTGCCGTCGCCGTCGAACTGGTCCACAACTTCTCGCTGTTGCACGACGACCTGATGGACGGCGACGAGCAGCGCCGGCACCGGGACACCGTCTGGAAGGTGCACGGCCCCGCCCAGGCCATCCTCGTCGGCGACGCCCTGTTCGCCCTCGCCAACGAGATCCTGCTGGAGCTCGGCACGGTCGAGGCGGGCCGCGCCACCCGCCGGCTGACCTCCGCCACCCGGGCCCTGATCGACGGTCAGGCGCAGGACATCTCCTATGAGCACCGCGACCGCGTCAGCGTCGAGGAGTGCCTGGAGATGGAGGGCAACAAGACCGGTGCGCTGCTCGCCTGCGCCTCCTCGATCGGCGCGGTGCTCGGCGGCGCGGACGAGCGCACCGCCGACACACTGGAGAAGTACGGCTACCACCTGGGCCTGGCCTTCCAGGCCGTCGACGACCTCCTCGGCATCTGGGGCGACCCGGAGGCCACCGGCAAGCAGACCTGGAGCGATCTGCGCCAGCGCAAGAAATCCCTGCCGGTCGTGGCCGCGCTCGCGGCGGGCGGCTCCGCCTCCACACGGCTCGGCGAGATGCTCGCCGCCGACGCCAAGAGCAGCGACTTCGAGAACTTCTCCGAGGAGGAGTTCGCGGCCCGCGCCGCCCTCATCGAGGAGGCGGGCGGCCGCGAGTGGACCGCCGACGAGGCGCGCCGCCAGTACACCATCGCCATCGAAGCCCTCGGCGCCGTCGACATGTCCGACCAGGTACGGGCCCGGTTCACGGCGCTCGCCGACTTCGTCGTAGTCCGAAAGAGATGATCACTATCGGTCGAATAACCCTCGCGTAGTCGCCGGCCGGTGTCGAGGGATGACGGATACCGGCCGACGGCGGACCCACAGCAGCACGACTCGCACGACTGCACGAAGGGGAAGCCATGACAGCGACGACCGACGGAAGCACCGGGGCCCTGCCGCCCCGCGCTGCCTCGGCCAGCGAAGCCCACCTCACGATCCCCGTGGCGGCCGGGGTACACGATGCCGCCGCACGCGCCGCCCGGCGCGCCACCGACTTCCTGCTCGCACAGCAGGACGCCGAGGGCTGGTGGAAGGGCGACCTTGAGACGAACGTCAGCATGGACGCCGAGGACTTGCTGCTCCGTCAGTTCCTGGGTATCCGCGACGAGGCGACGACCCGCGCCGCCGCACTCTTCATCCGCGGCGAACAGCGCGCGGACGGCACCTGGGCCACCTTCTACGGCGGCCCGGGCGAACTGTCCGCCACCATCGAGGCATATGTCGCCCTCCGGCTGGCCGGCGACGCGCCCGACGCACCGCACATGGCCAAGGCGTCCGCCTGGATCCGCGAGCAGGGCGGGATCGCCGCCGCCCGGGTGTTCACCCGGATCTGGCTGGCCCTGTTCGGCTGGTGGAAGTGGGAGGACCTGCCCGAACTCCCGCCGGAACTCATCTACTTCCCGAAGTGGTTCCCGCTGAACATCTACAACTTCGGGTGCTGGGCGCGGCAGACCATCGTGCCGCTCACCATCGTCTCGGCGAAGCGCCCGGTGCGACCGGCACCGTTCGCGCTCGACGAGCTGCACACCGACCCGGCCCGCCCCAACCCGCCCAGGCCGCTCGCTCCGGCGGCGAGCTGGGACGGCCTGTTCCAGCGGCTCGACAAGGTGGTGCGCGGCTACCGCACGGTCGCCTCCCGCCGGCTGCGCGGCGCCGCGATGAACTCCGCGGCCCGCTGGATCGTCGAGCGGCAGGAGAACGACGGCTGCTGGGGCGGCATCCAGCCGCCGGCCGTGTACTCCGTCATCGCCCTGCACCTGCTGGGCTACGACCTCGAACACCCCGTGATGCGGGCCGGTCTTCAGTCGCTGGATCGTTACGCCGTGTGGCGCGAGGACGGCGCCCGGATGATCGAGGCGTGCCAGTCGCCGGTGTGGGACACCTGCCTGGCCACCATCGCCCTCGCCGACGCCGGCGTCCCCGCCGACCACCCGCAGCTGGTCAAGGCCGCCGACTGGATGCTCGGCGAGGAGATCGTGCGGCCCGGCGACTGGACCGTGCGGCGGCCCGGACTCCCGCCGGGCGGCTGGGCGTTCGAGTTCCACAACGACAACTACCCCGACACCGACGACACCGCCGAGGTGCTGCTGGCACTGCGCCGGGTCAGGCACCACGATCCGGAACGGGTCGAGAAGGCCATCGGGCGCGGGGTGCGCTGGGAGTTCGGCATGCAGTCGAAGAACGGCGCGTGGGGCGCCTTCGACGCCGACAACACCAGCCCGTTCCCCAACCGGCTGCCGTTCTGCGACTTCGGCGAGGTCATCGACCCGCCGTCGGCCGATGTCACCGCGCACGTCGTCGAGATGCTCGCGTTCGAGGGCCTGGCCCACGACCCGCGCACCCGGCGCGGCATCGACTGGCTGCTGGCCGAACAGGAGCCGGACGGCTCGTGGTTCGGCCGCTGGGGCGTCAACTACCTCTACGGCACCGGATCGGTGCTGCCCGCGCTGGTCGCGGCCGGCCTCCCCGCCGCGCACCCGGCGATCAGACGCGCCGTCGGCTGGCTGGAGTCGGTGCAGAACGACGACGGCGGCTGGGGCGAGGATCTGCGCTCCTACCCGGACGTCAAGGGGTGGAGCGGCCGGGGCGCCTCGACCGCCTCGCAGACCGCGTGGGCGCTGATGGCGCTACTGGCGGCCGGGGAGCGGGACGCCAAGGCCGTGGAGCGCGGCGTCCAGTGGCTGGCGGAGACCCAGCGCGAGGACGGCTCGTGGGACGAGCCGTACTTCACGGGCACCGGCTTCCCCTGGGACTTCTCCATCAACTACCACCTCTACCGCCAGGTGTTCCCGCTCACCGCGCTCGGCCGGTACGTGCACGGCGAGCCCTTCGCCGACAAGAGCACCGGTGCGGCCGGGCGGCCCCGCGCCGACGCAGAGGGGAGCTGATGGACGCCCCATCCGCCCCGGCCCCGCTGCTGATCGCCTGCGCGCTCGGCATCGAGCACCTCGCCCTGCGCGCCGGTGAACGCGGTCGGGCTCTCGGCACGGGCCTGCTGCGCCCCGGCGGCGAACCGGACACCTACAGCGCGGGCGGGCCGGTCACCGTTCTGCGTACCGGTATGGGGCCCAGGGCGGCGGAGCGCTCCGTCGCCCGGCTGCTGGCCGATCCCGCGTTCGCCGGGGCCGCCGTCCTGGCCACCGGCTTCTGCGCGGGACTCGCCCCCGGCATGCACCCCGGCGACCTGGTGGTCGCCGAGGAGACCCGGGACCCGCGCGGCGACGTCCCGTGCGTCGGGACCGAACTGCTCGTCAAGGAACTCGTGCGCACCGTGCCGGGGCGCACCGTCCACACCGGCCCGCTCACCGGCTCCGACCATGTGGTCCGCGGCCATGAGCGGTCCGATCTGCTCGCCACCGGCGCGATCGCGGTCGACATGGAGTCGGCGGCCACGCTCCGGTGCGCGGTCCGCATGGGTGAGCGTCCCGTTGCGGCGGTCCGGGTGGTCGTGGACGCTCCAGAACATGAACTCGTACGGATCGGCACAGTGCGCGGTGGAATATCCGCTTTCCGTGTTCTTCGTGCTGTCCTTCCCGCTTTTGTCGAATGGCACCGTTCTTTGTTGCTCCCTCGGAGGTGAGCCAGATGGCCATGCCCCTGCGTCAGTCCATCAAGGTCGCTACATACCTGGCTGAACAGAAGATCCGCAGGCGGGACAAGTTTCCGCTCATCGTCGAGCTGGAACCGCTCTTCGCCTGCAACCTCAAGTGCGAGGGCTGCGGCAAGATCCAGCACCCGGCCGGGGTACTCAAGCAGCGCATGCCGGTGGCCCAGGCCGTCGGCGCGGTGCTGGAGTCCGGTGCGCCGATGGTGTCCATCGCCGGCGGCGAACCCCTGATGCACCCTCAGATCGACGAGATCGTGCGTCAGTTGGTGGCCAAGCGGAAATATGTGTTCCTGTGCACCAACGCGATGCTGCTGCGCAAGAAGATGGACAAGTTCACGCCCTCGCCCTACTTCGCCTTCGCGGTGCACATCGACGGGCTGCGCGAGCGGCACGACGAGTCCGTCGCCAAGGAGGGTGTGTTCGACGAGGCCGTGGCGGCGATCAAGGAGGCCAAGCGGCGCGGCTTCCGGGTCACCACCAACTCGACCTTCTTCAACACGGACACCCCGCAGACCATCGTCGAGGTGCTCAACTTCCTCAACGACGACCTCAAGGTCGACGAGATGATGATCTCGCCCGCCTATGCCTACGAGAAGGCCCCGGACCAGGAGCACTTCCTCGGCGTCGAGCAGACCCGCGAGCTGTTCAGGAAGGCGTTCTCGGGCGGCAACCGGCTGCGCTGGAGGCTCAACCACTCCCCGCTCTTCCTGGACTTCCTGGAGGGCAAGGTCGACTTCCCGTGCACCGCCTGGGCGATCCCGAACTACTCGCTGTTCGGCTGGCAGCGCCCCTGCTACCTGATGAGCGACGGGTATGTGCCGACGTACCGCGAACTGATCGAGGAGACCGACTGGGACAAGTACGGCCGGGGCAAGGACCCGCGCTGCGCCAACTGCATGGCGCACTGCGGCTACGAGCCCACCGCCGTGCTCGCCACCATGGGTTCGCTCAAGGAGTCGCTGCGCGCCATGCGCGAGACGGTCTCCGGGAACCGGGAGTGACACGATGACCGCCGTCTCCCTGGGCGTCCCCGAGATCCCGCCCCGGCCGATCGCCGAGCGCCGCAGAAGCCGGCGGATCCGGGTCGGTTCTGTGGCGGTGGGCGGGGACGCGCCGGTGTCGGTGCAGTCGATGACGACGACTCGTACGTCGGATGTGGGTGCGACGTTGCAGCAGATCGCCGAGCTGACGGCGTCGGGCTGTCAGATCGTGCGGGTGGCGTGTCCGACGCAGGATGATGCGGATGCGCTGGCGACGATCGCGCGTAAGTCGCAGATTCCGGTGATCGCGGATATTCACTTCCAGCCGAAGTATGTGTTTGC